>NZ_JBBIAR010000120.1:0-15440 GCF_054185165.1 Bradyrhizobium sp. UFLA05-109
ACAACGGCGCCGCGGCTTGCGCATAAGTGAGAGCGCGCCTCACCCATGCTCGTGAAATTGCCCCGCCAAATTGCCGCGCGCATCGAACTTCATTGCAGCGTATGCGGACCAGCCTCCATCGTCCTTGTCAGCAGCCGGTCTTCAAGCTGACGGATCTTGTCCAAAAGCTCATGAGCCTCGGCGGCGTCGCGGGCGTGGTGATTAACGACTCCGCCCGTCAAAAATGCAATTGCCAAGGTTGCGTCGGAAACATCCTCATCCATAAGCACCGTCGCTAGCTTCTCCGCCAGCAGCTTTGCGCGGTCCATAGGATCGCCTGTCAATTGTGATGGGACCGGCCGTTCCGGTTCTGCCATTCTAAGCTATCCTTGCGTCAGGTAAATTGTAGCATCTACGGTCCCGAGCATTCAATCTGTGCATTACAAATGCCTAAATTTGAACGTGCAGATCTGCAGGCGTCGTCGTTTCAACTAAATTGATTCCAAATTATCGAGTTGCGAGCCTTCCTCCATCTTGAAGGTCGGCTCTCGGATTGCGCAGCAGCGGGTCAACGGATAGTCAAAGTCAATCGGCATTGAACGTCACGTAGCAGAATCTCCATTCTTTCATAAGGCGGCCTACGAGCATGTGCACCATCGATATCGTCCCTGATATTCCAGAACGATTTTGGCGGATACGCTACGACACGGCCCACGATCCGAATTCTCTGACTCTGCCAGACATTGAAAGCGGGGCAAACTGCCAGAACTTCGCCTACGAACTGCTTCGGCACTTCGGGCGACACGTTCCGAAGCTGCGATCAAGTAATCTTTGGGAGGATACGGCATATACGATCTCCGTCAACGAATACCGTCCGCTAGATCTCCTACTCTTCAACAAGAGCCAAGGCGCTTGGGGGGCTCATGTCGCCGTCTACGTTGGCAATGACCGAGCGATCCATCTAAGCCGCAGTGTTGGCGTGGCCGCTCTATGGTCCCTTGCGCAGTTTGCGCATTGTCCGGAGTATCGGGTGCTCGTTGGAGCGAAACGAGCGTTACGATCCACGTCCGATCGCTAAACTTGCGTGGCGAAAGCAAGTTGAAGCCCCGCTTCTTCCGCCTGAGACTTGCGGCATAAAATTGACTGCGAAGACAGAGCCGCCTGAAGTGCTAAATCGATGCTTTAACCAAGTTCCTGAACAGGGCTCGGCCTCAGCGGCACCACGCATGCGTTGAGGCCGGATAGCTTTTTCCCCTCGATGATCGAGAGCCATACACCGCAGATCAATTCGGTCCATGACGTCCTTTCGACCATCCTATCCAACGCGGAGACTTTCAGCGGAAAGTTTCGCAGGACGACCAGTCTGAGGCTCGTAGCTAGTTCGGGAGCCCTCCGTGGCAAGCCCTTTCAATGGCACTTAAGTGCACGAAGATGTCGGGCCCCGCAGCGTCCGGCTTGATAAACCCACATCCCTTGGCGGGTTGAACCACTTCACAGTACCGATTGCCACTGCTGTATCTCCAAATCGAAGTCAGTCAGCTTAGGCGAGGGCAGAGACGGACATCAAGTGCGACGAGTGCTAAGACTTCTCATCCCGATCCTCCTGCCGCCCGATACAGAGAGACGTTCGCCCTGCTTGCGCACGTGGGCGTGACTGATCAGACAAATCTTGGGATCGAGCTTTATTGACCGAACGTTCGAGCACCGAAACGAATTCGATTGCTGACGATCCTATCCATTTCGAGTGAACTTGGTCGGTTCGCAACGTGAACGCTCCTGTGACGCTGCAAGAATGCACGTTCGTCACGGAAACAGCAGGAATAATGCGCGACTCTCATCGAAAATCAGATACTGTAGCCATCGAACGCCAGCGCGAGTGATGAACCGTGGGAAAGGTAAGGGGATTGACGATGCCTTTCGAAACCTCGCGGAGGATCATCGACACGCTGCGTCGTGACACCGCCCTCAATACTGTTCGGCGTCGGGAACAATCGAGCTGGTAGCCACGCCCTCTCGCGCGATTCACTGATGCAACATCGGTTAGCCAAGAGCGGCGAGCCTTGTCGGCCGCTCACGCTGCTTGGCGGCGCTAACAGGGTGGGCGGTATGGATAAGCGTCGAACGCGGAAGCAACGGCGCGAATCAGAAAGCGGCGCTCCTGCCTCACGCGGACCGAACCATTTTCGATGTCCACGATCCCGTCTTCGGCGAGCGTCGCCAAGCGTTCGGTTGAATTAAGAAACGGAATCGGATCGAATCCGTGGGCGGCGCAGATTGCAGGCACGTCGGCCTCCAAATCGCACATCAGCCGCTCGATTATGGCGCCTCGGACGCGATCTTCTGGGGTGAGACAGCAGCCCTTCAACGTCGCTAGATGGCCGGCTCTGATCCGCCCGCTGTAAGAATCCGTGGTAACTTCGTTCTGAACGTAGCCGTCTCCCAACCGCCCAATAGCCGACGGCCCGTAGCCGATCAGGGTTCTACAGGTGTCTGCTGAGTAACCCAACGAGTTCCGCCGGAGGCGGCCAGCTTTCTGCACCAGCGCGAGTTCGTCCTCGGGCAGGGCGAAATGGTCGAGTCCAATCTGACGATAGCCGGCGGCGACCAGCGTATCGGCCACGGCCGCCGCCTGTTCAGCGCGCATACCGTCATCTGGTAATTCCGTCTCATCGATGAGGCGCTGATTCTTCTTGAACAAAGGAATGTGCGCGTAGCCGAAGACCGCAAGCCGGTCGGGACGCATTGCCGCGGCCAATGCCGCAGTCCGTACGCAGGACTGCACTGTCTGCCTTGGAAGGCCGTAGAGGAGATCGAAGTTGACGCGGCTTATTCCATGCTCGCGCAGATTTTCGACTGCTGCCGCCGTCTGCGCCTCGGTCTGAACCCGGTTGATGGCATTTTGAACAATAGGATCAAAACTCTGCACGCCTAAGCTCGCGCGGCTCACTCCGGCGGCACCTAAGGCTTCGGCCATTTCTGCTGTGAATGCACGTGGATCAATCTCGATGGCGATAGTTGCCGATCTCCTGAATGCGAAGTGGAGACGTAAAAGTCTTATCAGATCCAGGAACTCCGCTGGCTTGATGAGGGTCGGCGTCCCGCCGCCGAAATGTACGTCGTTCACCGGTAGCTCTTTAGGCACTTGCTCCGCGACCAAACGGATCTCTTCGCGCAGCACCGCCAAATAATCGAGGATCGGCCTATCCCGCAGGGTCATCGCGCTCGGAAAACCACAATACCGGCAAATCGAGCGGCAGAACGGAATGTGTAAATAGAGCGACACAGGCTCGTGTGACGGCAGGCGCCTCAGCCATTTCTCACAGGCCTCGGCCCCGACCTCAGCAGAGAACTGCGAGACCGTTGGATAGATCGTATACCAAGGCGACTGCGCATCATAATATTTCTTTAGAGTTGATGACTGCAATGATTGCTGTCCCTTGCCTGGCTGCGCATGGTCTTGTTCGCGATCGCTGTAGAATCAACACAAGCGGTGACGCAAAAAATCGTCTTCCAAGGGCTGCCAAGCGGTCCCTTCTGACTGACTGGGTGCAAGAGTGCTCGCCAGCGACTAACCGACGTCTCATTGTCAATCATCCTGAGCAGCCTTTGCGCCAGTGTAATCGCCAAGATCCGGTGCCCCTAATCCTTCGCCGGTCTTAACTGCCGCTTACTGAGCATTAAAAGAGGTGCCTCGATGCTATCGCCGTTGGGCCGGAGCCGAACTGACACGAAGCAGCAAGCCTCTTCGAACAGGGGGACATGAGCTACTCGATCCACCGCTCATTTTGATCCAAATATTGAGCCTGTGCTATTGAGGATGGTAGTTGGCGAGTACGCGCTCTTGCGGTCGGCCTCCTCGGGTACTCGGATGAGGTAGTCAACGAAAGTATAATCCGAACTGCCGGAGTCGGCGGTGAAGTGAACTTTCGTTCTTACTTGCAATCGATCACGTCTTACGAGCGACAAGTTTGCGCTTCTCACTGAGTACTTAGAATGCCATTTAACTTCCAGGCTTCCATAGTAGGCCTCGGAACTCTGCGTCCGCGCAATGCCCCAATCGCAGTCGGTGGGGCGACATCTGCTCCACGCATGAACAAGGGCTTTGTCGAACTGCTGGTCGACAAATATCTGTGTAACGATGCCGGTGCTCCGATCCTCATTGGACCATTTCCCAGCAAACTCGGTCATCGTCCGGCCATCGAGATTGCGTGGAGTAAAAGTGTTGGTTTGCTCACCAAACGCGGGTTGGAGAAGCAGGAGCGCGAGCGGTATTGCCGCGGATAATCGCAACATTGTGTTGTCCTGTTAGTTTGACACTCGAACGGTTGGCAACAACCGTGCCAGTGAGCTGGATTAAGGAAATGGGAGGGTGGGAGTGGATCTCGTGTCCGCAGCTCAGAGATGCCTCGTCGTCAATCCGACAACCCGTGCCAGATTTCTTACTTCCTTGTTCGATTTGGCGCGTGACTTGATCGCTGCCTAAGTGAAAGGAAATGAGGCCGAAGCGAGTGCTATTGGCGCCAAGATGAGTCTCCATTTAGAAATAGCACCGAGTTCGCATGACACTCGCCCGCAATTTCACCTGCATTCCTAAAGATCTTGAACAAACGACGACTTTGGCGGACTGGGGCTTGTTAGTCGCGCGCCAGGCCTGACCGGCTGAAACGGAAGTGTCGCTCTTCAATAAGGAGTAGGGGTTTTCTTCGTGACCGAAGATAGGGTTGCGCCCTCAGGCGGCTTTTCGTTTTCCCTCCGGATGACGATGAAGAGTTTGAAGGGGAGGGGAAACGCATGAATCGCCCCCCGCTACCACGCATGAACCACTATTATGGTGGGCCTGCGGAAAGACCTCCCCGCCGAAAACATACCACTGAGTACGAGCCTTTCGATATCGCGCAGGTAGACGATCCTGCGATTTGAACAGCTCCCGCTCTCGCGAACCGCCGAACAACGAATCCTGGTCCTTCCAGTCGCGTCACGATCGTGAATCGACGCAATACGAAGCTGTTCATCTTCTTCAGCTTGTCTTCCCATCCACACCCTTCATTGTCCCGTCCTGTCTCGCGCGCAGTTGGGCCTTCGCAGCAACGGGCTTCACATTCTTTGGCAATTCTTGCTCAGCCTCATCGTGCGCGCTGTTATCAAGCGATGAGGTAACCACGTCGGCATCGAGTGGCGTAACGTTTAGCTCATCACTTACGAGCGCGCGGAATTGCTTCTTGCATGCGATCTTCTCGCCCAACTGCACGTCGGCGTCGTTCACGTCCCAGACAAGTTCATTTTGGTCATGCCGGAGGACGGCTTGGAGTTGTCCTGCCACGTGTCTGGCCGAAAGAAAATCGCATGGGGGTAGCGTTCGACTAGGATCGGTCGAACCGCTCGATTGGCCCGACTACGTTTGTTAGTCAGCCCCGTAAATATCCCAAGTGCTTGGGCTCGGCAGATCGGGTAGCGCTCAGCTATGCGAAGCGGCGAGCAACGACCAATCTGCGAGAAGTGCGAGCGCGAGATGACTCGCGTTGGCAAACTGCCGCCGGTCGGTAATCGTGAGGCTGTTGTGGTCTATCGGTGCGTTCCTTGTAAGCGAATAGCCTCCATGCCTCCGACTCAGTAGTACTACGGAGTACCGGTCGTTGTATTTTTCATGAGCTTTTTCGAATGAATATCAAAGCCGTTATGGCAAGGATTATCGAAGCTGAGCTACTGGCACGCGGCGTACATTCGCTGGCGCCGTCCGATTGCGAACAGATCGTGGAGTGGATGGTAGAGCAAATCGGCGAACTAGAACCGAAGCTGGCGCGAGATAAGAACGACGAGCCGTGAGCGGCTGGAAGCGTCCGTTTGACGATCCCATGGCATTGCCCAACGGCACGCAATTACCTAAGCGCGAACACGACGCGCCGGAATGGTTGGCAGCGATTGAAGCGCTGATGCTTGTTGCTGAGAAGGCCGGCCCGACAATGTTTTGCCCGCATCGGATTCAATCGCGCGTTGAATCACGGGAATAAGGCCGAACGGCGGAAGAGGCAGGCGAAGGCTTATAGGGTGGTGCGATGATCGCCGCTACACCTACGTCCTTACCTATGTGATTTCGAGCAGACATTGAGCAAGAGGCGTCTTCTCGCGCTCTGCTCGAAACCAATAATTGCGGTCACGGCACGGATCGGCGCGGCTTTTTTGAGCCGACGTTAATTGCTTCACACTGATTTCTCGGTCCGATCCTAAAATCGTGGCGCGCAATGACGCGCTGCTCACTAAGGAACTAGGAATCCATTTGCCGGGCAGCTGTTGTGCGGCTAACTCTGCTTCAGCAGGGGTCGGCAAATGCAAACGAAAGCGCGCGAGTACATTGATTTTTGGGTCGAGAACAGCATTCACGCCGCTGAGCAGTACGGGACTCCCGGCTCTTCGCAGGACGTGAGCGAATTAGTCGTTCGTCTTATCGAAGGGGCGAAGGGGCAAGGCATTTCCCAAAAGGCTATGGAGAAAGAGGTCGGTGGCTTGACGGACTATGTCCGTGACAAACTCGCGACTGCGAACAAAGTCGAGAAGGATCGCCGCGAGTGAGCTAGAACGGGATTGTTCGACGATAGTCAAGCCGAAAAGCGGCCCGTGCATTGCTTGGGTGGTAACAAGCTTATCTAGCGCTAGGCTGCAAAATGCACCGCAACACGCCAGCCGATCTTGAAGGCGGCAAACGTTGTTCGTCGTGATGAATGAGCTCAGCAACGCCGGAATCGAATTCACCGAAACTGGCGTTCAACTTCGGAGGCGCCGTCCCGCGTGTCAAAAAAGTATCACTCAACCTATAGGTGGTCAATTTTGGATGCCGATCCCCCGGCTTAGGGGGCAATGTAGACCACCGCAGCTAACGCGTGTCGTCAGCGAGGCCGAAGCACGGCTGCAGGGCCTTGCTTCATGAGCGGCAACCCAAACTAACTGTGGCAGATTCCGCAAAAAAATTTTGCGGAGCTCTTGAAATGGACCCCGGTTTTTCTAATTCGTTTTTTGCCGCTCGCGGGCGGTGCCGGACGCCAGCTTTGGGACCGGCGGACTGAACAGGGCGCCAGACAGGGTCCTGAACCGACGTCTTGCGCTCCTTCGTACCATCTTGCTCTTAGGAGGACTTGGCTATGAGGACTTACGATTTTGCTCCCCTGTGGCGTTCGCCCATCGGCTTCGACCGCCTTTTCGATCTCCTCGACGAAACCCAGCACAGAACCGAGGATACCTACCCGCCCTACAACATCGAGCGGCTTGGCGAAGATCGCTACCAGATCTCCTTGGCGCTGGCTGGTTTCAGCCCGGATGAAATCGCCGTGACCGCCGAGCAGAACGTGCTCACGGTGGAAGGCCGCAAGAGCGATAAGGACCAGCATGAATACCTCTACCAGGGTATCTAGGCGCGACCGTTCAAGCGGCAGTTCAACCTTGCCGATTACGTGCAGGTGAAGACCGCGACGTTCGACAACGGTCTGCTGCGGGTCGAACTCGTGCGCGAAATCCCCGAAGCCATGAAGCCCCGGCGCATCGCAATCGACGGTGGCGCTCCAGCCGGGCAAATCATGCAGAAGGCGGCCTGAGCAGCGTCTTGCCTGATCGTGTCACGCGTGGGCAGCAACCGCGACGCGTCAATAGGCTTCATGTCAAGGAGGATATCATGGGTGTTTCGTGACCTTATTCCAGGGACGAAAGGCCAGCAGCTCTCGACCGGGCAGGAGGCTTTCGATCCGTTCTTCACGCTTCATCGCGAGATGAACCGGCTGTTCGACGACGTCTTTCGCGGAGTCGGTTCGTTCGGACGATTGGCCAATCCGCTGATGGAAGGCCAGTTCGGCTGGCCCCGGCTCGAACTCAGCGAAAACCGATAAGGTTGTGACTGTTTCCGCTGAACTGCCGGGTCTCAGCGAAAAGGACGTTCAGGTTGAAATCGCCAATGGCGTTCTTTCGATCCGCGGCGAGAAGAAGGCCGAGCGAAGCGACGAATCGAAATTCCTCAGCGAGCGCTATTACGGATCGTTCCAACGTCAGATACCCCTGGAGGGCGTTGAAGAAGACAAGGCCCAAGCAGATTTCAAGAATGGGGTCCTAACTGTGACGATCCCGAAATCGGAGCAGTCAAATCGCAACGTCAAACGCATAGCTATCAACACTAACTGACGCCGAAGGCGGCGGCGTCTCGCCGCCGCCCCAAACCCATAGCAACTCGTCCCTCGACGAAAGGAGCAAATGGAGACAAGAAATGAGCGAGGCTGATCGTATTGCCAAATGTGCTGATTCCTTCCGTCCCGTATTCCACTACGATTCCCCGGACAGCGTATTGAACGATACCGAACTTTCGACAGACGAGAAGCGAGTGATCCTCTCGTCCTGGGCGTCGGATATGTACGTCGTCGAATCTCACCCAGCGCTTCGTGAAATCCCCGGTATCCCACACAGACTACGTTTGGACGATATCCTCGCGGCACTGAAGGAATTGGACGACGAGAATGATCCGTCGCCTCGTGGTGGGATGGCCATGCGGGTGCCTCGTTTCAATAGGCTCGATTGCGGCTGTTTCGACAAGCCGCAGCCTTCCATCGAGGGGCGGGCGGCCACGATACCGTATCGATCGACTCAACCTTCACGCCCGCACGGTCATCTGCGATGGACGCGCGAGGCGAATGTGAGGCGATATCGCAAGCTTCTCAACACACAGCTAACCGATATTGAACGCAAGTTCATACAGCGACGGTTAGCTGAAGAGTTGCAGGCTTGACTAGTCGTCAAGGGCCAACTCGAACCGTTGATCGGGGATGTCTGCGATCGCTGAAAGCCTCAGTGAGATCAGATCAGTGCGAAACTACGTTTGGCGTTCTCGCAAGCTGCCACAAGCCGATCTGCCCGATGCTGAGCGAGCAATCATTGAGAAACGGTTACTTGAACAACGGAGAAACCTTCGAATTGCTGTTAGCGTCTACGTTCCCTTTAGCGTTGAAGCTCTGAAGCAGTTCAGGGAAACTATAAACCACGCCAGGAGGAATTGGGTATGACTGCAGGCTCGTTAGCTCAGGTCAAGATGGGTACGGAAGCGCTTGCTCTTTGTGTGGCCGATGTCTTGTGCGAACGCGATCCATCTCTGTTGGCCGCCTTTCAAGAAAGAGTACAAATGCTCTATCGCGTCCTCGAAGATCGCGGAGACCATGAAGCGGCGACAATGATTGGCGCATTTGGGAGAGCGTTGGTCGATCCCGCATTCAGGTGTCTCCCGAATTAGTCGGTGAAGTCCAATGACAAGGCTTCCTGTAACCGCTGCGGGTCATGTTGCCCTCGTAGAGGAGTTGAGGCACCGCATTCGAGTCGCGAGACCTTGCCTTGTTCAGAGAATCCAGCAGTCGATTTCCGACGAGGCCAACCTGATTGAAAACTCGGAATACCAGGCTGCGCTCGCGGAGCAAGAACTTAGTGAGACTCGAATCGCCGACTTGGAAGGCAAGCTCGCGCGCGCCGAAATCGTCGACGTATCGAAGCTTTGCGGCGATACGATAAAGTTTGGCGCCACAGTGACGCTGATTGATGACGACACCGGTGAGAAGCGGATCTGGCAGATTGTCGGTGAGCCCGAGGCCGAAGCGAAGGAGGGCCGGATTTCGGTGTCTTCGCCGCTCGCTAGGGCCCTGATCGGCAAGACCAAAGGCACAACGGTGCTCGTTGAAGCCCCGGGTGGCGCGAAGGCTTACACTGTCCGGAAGGTGGAGTGGTTCGAGGACAAGCGAAAGAAGCGATAACTGGTGTGATGGCAAAGCTCCATCTAACGATGCTTATGCGACTCGCTGTAGGCAAATTAGGAAGGCCACCATGCCGACTAGCGCTCACTACAATCAGCGCCCAGCCAGTGAGGAAGAACGGAACTACCTCGAATCGTTGATCCGTGAAGACTTCGAGCGATGCCATCCCGGTGAGACGCTTGAAGACTTTAAGCGGCGAGCCTCATTTTCGAAGGAGGACAGGGGACTGCTGCGCGACTGGATGGCAATCGCGGCGCGACGCGCCGCGGCTGATCAGGTCAAGCGACTGACCTCAACGGCGTAGGGTGCCCGCCGGTTGGCTTGGGTCTGGGAGGCGGGCACCTCCTCGTCTCGGGAGACGTGTTGAAGTTGTGTGGCGGGTTTGTTGCCTGCCTAGCAACCTTTGGCGTCGGTACAAAAAGGGCGGTACTTAGCGTACGTCCTGCTCCAGTCCGCCGGCTCCGAGACGAAGAGGGGGCCTTTTCGGCGATCGGCGAGGCCCTCGGTCGCTGGCGCGGCCCGCAGCCTTTGCGAGGAAGCGATTTCGAGTCGACCGGGTTCAATAGCAACTGCACCGGTCGCATTCGTTCGCGCGGGGCCGATGGCAGAAAGCGGGCGATCAAATCAGCCATCAGCGGACGTCTGTGCCCCGGCTGTACCCCGAGATTTCCGGGGCACAGACGATGGGAGACGGCAAGGCAAATTGTTGATTTTGTTGCGTTTCTGGTGGGCGCACAAGGGATCGAACCTTGGACCTCTCCCGTGTGAAGGGAACGCTCTCCCGCTGAGCTATGCGCCCGGGACCATTGTGCCGGTCAGGCGGTTGGCCGACCGGCACGTCAGAGCCCGCGATTTAGAAGTGCGGGCCAACGGTGTCAAGTTTTGAGCGGCACCAAGCCGGAAAATGATCCGTAGACCTCGCAAATCCCTGCGAAATCGCGTTTTGGTGGCCTATGCGCCCTGCTGGCGGGCGCGGGAGGCGTGGGCCTGGAGTGCGCGGATGCGCTCGGCGAGCGTGCCGCCGCCTTCGGGCAGGCTGGTCGCGGCCACACCGTTCGTCGTGGCGCCATTGGCCGGGTGAGGGGCGGGCTTGGGCGCCTGGCCTGCTTCGGTCGCGAGCAGCGCCTCGATCGGCGAGTTCGGGCCTTCGAGCTGTATCGCGAGCTTGGCCACCTCGGCGGCGATGTCGTTGATGCGTTCGCGCAGCAGCGCGTTCTCCATGCGCTCGGTCGCCCAGGAGCTCTCGGCCTGCTGCTGGATCGCGTTGATGTCGCGCTGAAGTTTTGCACGCTCGTCGCGCGCGGCCTTGAGCTGCTCCTCGAGCGCAGCCTTCTCGCTGCGCAGCGCCTCCAGCGCCGGCGACTTGTTGCCGGCGCTGAGGCCCGCGATCTCGGTGCGCAAATCCTTGATGGTGCGCTCGGACGTCTCCTGCCCCTGTCGGAGCTGGTTGTTCTCGTACTCGCGCTCGGCGAGCAGCTTGCCTTGCGTCGCGAGCCGGCCTTCGAGATCGGTGACGCGGCCGGACAGCATCTCGGCCTCCTTGACCTGCACGATGAGCTGGCGGTCGAGCTCGGTGACGCGTTGGCTCAAATTCTCCACGCGCCCGCGGGCGTCCTGCAGCTCGCGCGAGGCGGTCTCGGATTCCGAGCGCTCCTGCGTCAGCCGCGCCTGGGTCGAGGCAAACTCCTTCTCGGCGTCGCCGACACGATTTTTCAGTTGCTCGATCTGCGTACGCACCGCGACCAGCTCGACCTGGCGGCTCTCCGCCATCATCGAACGGTCGGAGAGCTCATGATTGATCTTGGCGAGCTCGCCCTGCTTGTCGGTCAGCGCCTGTTCGGCGGTGCGCAAGCTTTCGGTCTTGGCGCTGAACTCCTCCTCGGTGGCGCGGAGCTGCTCCTTCACCGCCTTCTCGCGCGCCTCGAGCGCGAAGATCGTGGCGTTCTTCTCCCCGAGCTCGATCTTCATGCGGTTGATGGCGTCGCTCTTCTTGCCGAGCTCGGCAAGCTGACTCGTGGTCTTGCTCTTGAGCTGATCGACGCTCATTTCCAAGCGTCGCGCGGACATGGCGAATTCGGCGCGGAGCTGGTCCTTGTCGGCCTGGATCTCCGCCATCGACAGCGGCGTTGCCGCCTCGAGCCGGCGCGTGGTCAGGCGCACCGCGCGGTTATGCACCAGCGGCACGATCGCGAGCCCGCACAGCATCGAAAGCAGGAAACCGATCGCAAGGTACATGATCGGTTCGACCATGGGCCAGAACTCCCAGAAACAAGGAAAAATTTACCAAAGACCATGCCATGGCGCGCCGGCAAAAAGCCAGCCCCGGCCCGTCGTTAACGTGAATCTGTAACCGAAAAAGAAGGTGTGCCTCGGGACGCGATGGCTCCCCCCGCTGGCTCGCAACGGCTCCATCCATCCCGCGTGCCGCGACGATACAGTGATGCAGCTGATTTGCCCGACGGTTCCGCACGATGCGCAAGGCGTCGCGCCGGCGGTCACCGGCTACTTTGCATGGGGTTGTTTTCGACATTTTTGTCGAAGGCCCCAGTTGAGGCTCGCTAGAACGGGTTCCAGGTCGCGCGCGGCGTATATTTCAGATAGCCGATATTAGCCCCGAGTCGCAGGCCGATGCCGGACCGGATCGGCACCAGCACGATGTTGTTGGCGGTCAGCGCCGTCATGCCGAAGCCGCCGATGATGTAGGCGGAGCCGTCGATGCCGGCGAAGCGCTGGTAGATCGCGTTGGTGGCGGGCAAGTTGTAGACCAGCGTCATGGTGCGCGCGCCGTCGCCGCCCCAGTCGAAGCCGAGCGAGGGTCCCTGCCAGAAGACCCGCAAGTCCCCGGCGTTCTTGGTGTAGAGCGTGCCTTCGCCATAGCGCAGGCCCGCGACGAAGGCGCCGGAACCTTCCTCGCCGAGGATGTAGCCGTTCGGCAGGCCCCATTGGCTGACCGCCTTCTCGATGATCGAGGCGAGTCCGCGCGAGACGTTGCCGAAGAAACGATGGCCGGCGCCGACGAGCTCGTCCGGCCCATAGGTGTTCGGCGTAGGGGTCCGCTGCGGCGGCGGCAGGTTGGGCGGCGGGGCCTGCTGCGCGGAGGCCGGCACGATCCAGCCCACCAGCGCGGCGAGTGCGACCGCGGCGAGGCGTGATGCGAAAGTCATAAAAGAACCCCTGGTATCGAATCCGGTCGCACCCTTAACCTGACGCCAACAGGCGAGGGCTAGGTTGCGCCGAATGTCCCCTCGACTCGGATGTTATCCGCAGCAACTATGACGGCACCACGGCAGGAAGAAAGCCCTTTGCGCCCCGGAATTGCCTTGATCGGCCCCTGGATCGCCCTATTGGCCGGCTTTTGGCTCACCTTTTACGGCCCGGCCGTCGAGGCCGCCACCACCGAGCGGATCGTGGTCAACCGCTTTTCCGGGGTGGCCATCGAGGGATTCGACCCCGTTGCCTATTTTGTTGATGGCGGGCCCGCCCTTGGTACGGCCGAGTTCGAGGCAAGCCTGTGGGGCGCAGTCTGGCGGTTCCGCAACGAGGGCAACCGGGCGGAGTTCCTGGCCCATCCCGAGGTCTATGGACCGCAGTTCGGCGGCTATGACCCCACCGATATCGCCCGCGGTGTCGTCATCGCCGGCAACCCCCGCTTCTTCGTGATCTCCGCCCAGCGGCTCTATCTGTTCAGCCGGGAGGACAGTCGCGACGCCTTTGCTGCCGATCCCGAGCGTTTCCTCTACGAAGTCGGCAAGCGCTGGCCCGCGCTCCAGGAGCAGCTCAGCCAGTAGGGCCGAACGCGCCTTGCGGGTCGCCCCAGGCGATGAACTCCGGGACGATGAAGCTTTCATGTCTCTCGCCGAACCGAATCTCGGCGCCCTTGCCGTCGGTGACCTTGCCGCCTGCGGCGGTGACCACGGCACAGCCGGCCCCGACGTCCCATTCGGAGGTCGGGCCGAGGCGGGGGTAGATGTCCGCGCTGCCTTCGGCGATGCGGCCGAATTTGACGGCCGAGCCTGCGGTCTGCCTGACCGCGCCGGGCCGGCCGGCAATGAAGGCTTCGCTCAGTGCATCACAATGCGAGCGGCTGACCGTGGCAACCCAGGGCTGGCCCGGCTTCGGCAGCTTTCGGGTGCGGATCGGTTCGGTAGCTCCGATGATAGCACCATCAAACGTCACGCGCTCCGCGCCGTGCCCGACGATGCCGCGCCAGAGCAGGCCGAGTGCGGGCGCGCTGACGATGCCGAGCAGCGGCACGCCATCGGTGATGATGGCGAGATTGACGGTGAACTCGTCGCGGCCGGCGACGAACTCCTTGGTGCCGTCGAGCGGATCGACCAGGAAGAAACTGCCATGAAATGGCGGCGTCGCCAGCTGGGCCCGCTCCTCCGACAGCGTCGGCACTTCTGGCGCGAGCTGCAAAAGCCCCTCGCCGATGATGCGGTCGGCGGCGAGGTCCGCTTCGGTGACCGGCGAGCCGTCCTGCTTGCCGTCGATCCGCATTGCGGCCCGATTGACGGCGAGGATCGCTTCGCCCGCCTTCAGCACCAGCGCGGTCAACGGCTCCATCAGGCCAAGGGCGGTCGCCCCATCAATGCGCCCCTTCACCAGCATGCCTCATTCATCGGCAACCTCTTTCGCCTCAAGTTGATTCGTGTCCCTTATGGCCGCTTCGAGCCTATCGCAAGCGCTAGCTGCAACGGGGGTACGGATGTTAGAACCCGGGCCAATTTCAGGGCACGCGTGATTCGCCGCCTTTTGGCCGTGCAATTCCAGGAACCATCGATGTCTGGCATCTCGTCACCCGGTACCGCTACTGCTCCCGATATGCTCGAACTCGCGGCGCTTCTGTGCTCGCGGGTCTGTCACGACCTCATCAGCCCTGTCGGCGCCATCGTCAACGGCCTCGAGGTCCTCGATGACGATCCCAAGCCCGAAGATCGTGAATTCGCGCTGGACCTGATCCGTAAGAGCGCCAAGACGGCATCGGCGCGGCTGCAATTCTGCCGGCTCGCCTTCGGCGCGGCGGGATCGTCCGGCGCGCAGATCGATCTCGGTGACGCGCAAAACATGGCGCGCGGCCACATCGAGGACGGCAAGTGTACCATCACCTGGAATCTGCCGCGGCTCTTGTTGCCGAAGAACCGCGTCAAGCTGCTGCTCAACATGCTCGTGATCGCGCAGCATACGATCCCGCGCGGCGGCATGCTGAAGGTCGATCCGATCGGCGAAGGCGAGACCATGAGCTTTCGCGTCACCGCCACCGGACACAATGCGCGCCTGCCGCAGAACATCGCCGAGCTCTTGAGCGGCGAGCGCGGACCCGCCGCGGACGCGCATGCGATCCAGCCCTATTATACGCGCCTGCTGGCGCAGGCCTGC
This sequence comes from Bradyrhizobium sp. UFLA05-109, assembly GCF_054185165.1. Taxonomy (NCBI): domain Bacteria; kingdom Pseudomonadati; phylum Pseudomonadota; class Alphaproteobacteria; order Hyphomicrobiales; family Nitrobacteraceae; genus Bradyrhizobium; species Bradyrhizobium sp. UFLA05-109. The sequence goes on from NZ_JBBIAR010000120.1 coordinate 15,126, forward strand.
GGGCTTACCGTGAAGCTCGCGCCGGAGGGCGAGGCGATAACCGTTACGGCTTCGTAAACGGCAACCGCACGGCACTCGTTAATCAAAGCTTTACGGGGCGCTTCGAAACCTTCGAAGCGCCTTATCTCTTTGTTGGTTCCGTTCTTTTGCACTTACTCAACCAATATTAAACGCTTTGCGGAGAAGCTGGCCCCATTCTGAAAGGCGCACATGTGCGCTCTCCCTTATGAAGGCCTGTTTCCATGGATGATCTGTTGCGGGAGTTTTTGACGGAGACCAGTGAGAGCCTGGACACCGTCGACAATCAGCTGGTGA
>NZ_JBBIAR010000121.1:0-15015 GCF_054185165.1 Bradyrhizobium sp. UFLA05-109
TTCCGCGATGGAGGGCCCGGACGGGCCGACAATCACGGATGTAGGCGCGCTTTTCGGCCGCGGTGCGCTGTTCAGAGCCCCCTTTACAAACTCCATTCCAGCGCCTGCTTCCCAAATTCGAGGGCAGCTATCAGCGCCTCGTACTGCTGGACAAGGCCGGCTGCGACGACGTCCTCATCGAGGGCTCCGGCCTCGAACTTGTGGACCCAAATTGGAACCAGAGTGCGCGACAGGTCGTAGCGCTTCGTTAGGCCGTGCAGGGTCTCGTTGGCGAAAAACTCTTGTGCGACCTGACGCTTGAACTAGATGCTGTGAATGCGGTGCTTGGCCATAGGCTTTCGTCCTTCGAAAGCCCGGCATAGCGGTCAAATCTTAAATTCGACTCTGTCGGGGCCCAAGGGCCATTCCAGGTTGGCATCCAAAACGGTCTTGTAACGACGTGACGGGCCAGGCTTAAGAGTGCAATCGCCGCCACGGTCAAGACCACTTGCCGAGCTCGCCGAAATCATCGAGAGCGTGTCGGGGCTTGACCGGACCACATCGGCCAGCCTGGTCGCGGTGATGGCGAAATCGGCCAAGCGAGCGACGAGGTCGCTCCTTTACGATGACGATCGCGGGCAACGGCGCGGCGATCGTCGCATCCAGCGAGCGCCGCAAGGTCCGCAACCTCTTCCAGGCTTGTTTGTGTGCCACGACACGGCACAACCCTGTAATCAAGCTGTGATCGTCTCATCGCCAGGGAAAGGAGCCGAAGGTGGCGCTCATCGTCTGCATGGGCAAGCGACACCGCTTTTTCAAATGCAAATTCAACCAGCGGCCCATGACGTTATTGGTCGCTCGACTATTGTCGGAAAACCTTTGACGCTTCCGCTTGGCGATGCTCGTTGTACTGTGACCGGTGCGCAGCTCCAGACGCGCAACTTCCCGAATTTCTATCGAAAGGCCGACATTGGCGTCGCCGTCGCTGGTTGCCCGGGGTTGGTCCGTGGCGATTGGATTAAGCAGGTGTGATCGTCATTGATGTTGGTCTAGATCGAGTGGTCACCGGCGCTTCCAAAATCGTTGGAGACGTAGCGTTCGGCGAAGCAAGGAAGCGAGCAAGCCATATAACACCTGTTCCTGGCGGTGTTGGCCCCATGACCGTGGTATACTTGCGTGCCAATGCTATTAATGCGGCAGTATCGACGAGGTTTGTCGTTGGTGGTGAGTCTCGAGGTCCATCCTATTCGGCTCTCCTACAATATCGTCGTGGAGCTGGTTTTGGAGCAGAACAGGCAACTTAGAGGGGGGCGGACATCACCGATGTCTGGCGGGTGCTTCACCCAATCGCTCTATTCGCGGTGCTTGACCATAGCGCGCGCGGTACGAGCGAGAAAAATGGCTCGCACTTGTGAAACCACAGGCCAAGGCGATTTCAAGCACCGAAAGACTGGTTTGTCGAACGAGCTTTCGCGCGCGGTCGAGCCTTAGCGCGAGATAGTGCTCGCCGAGCGAACAACCGAGGTGGTGCCGGAAGAGCCGTTCGAGATGTCGCAGTGACACGTTGGCGAGAGTCGCGAGCTCTTCGCGGGATACCGGAGTTTCTACGGTTTGCTCCATCCGGCTGATAGCCCGAAGCAGGGGGGCATGCGCAACACCGAGACGTTCTCGTAGCGCCATTCGCTGTGGTCCTGTCCCTTCGCGAACTTGGGTCTGCAGGAGCCAGTCGCTAACAGACATGGCCAGAGCGCTACCGTGTTCGCGCGCAATAAAGGCATGCATCATGTCGAGCGGTGCTGCACCGCCGCTCGACGTCAGCCGATCACGATCGATTTCAAAGAGAGAGCGCCGCAGATCGAGCTCGGGGTACTCCTCGACGAAGGCCGGCGCATGCTCCCAGTGAATAGTGAATCGGTAACCGGTGAGCAAGTTCGCACGGGCTAGAATGTAAGGGCCGCCCGAGACGCCACCTATTTTGACGCCGCGCCTAGCGAGTTGCCTCAGCCAACCGAAAGTCGGGAGATCTTCGAACAGGGCTGGGTTGCCGCCAGCGCAGACGAATACATAGTCGAAATGCGCGTCCGTTCCTACCCGGAATTCCGCTGGAATTCGTACTCCGTTGGAGGCTTCGGCCGGTTGTTCGTCAACGGAGATATGGCTCCAACGATAGAGCGCTCGTCCGGTTAGCCGATTTGCGGCGCGCAACGGCTCTATCACCGAGGCATAGGGCAGTAGCGCAAAATCGGGAATAAGCAAGAAGCCGACGTGAGCGGTCGGGCTGGCTGTGCTGTCGTTTTCAGACAATTCGATGTCGGTAGCGATCATACGCGCGAGATTACGCGGTTCAATCTGCGACAGACAAGCTGAATCGTGCAACCGCTATTCTTTAACGTTCAGACCGCCACATGCGCTATTCGATCCTCTCTCTAATTGGCCAAGCCCTGAAGGGGCATACCGGCTGGCAGCCGGCTTGGCGCGATGCTGCGCCCAAACAGGCATACGATGTCCTGGTCATCGGCGGCGGCGGTCACGGTCTTGCCACCGCCTATTACCTTGCCAGCCGATACGGCATCACCAATGTTGCCGTGATCGAGAAAAGCTATATCGGGTCCGGCAACGTCGGCCGTAATACCACAATCATTCGCTCGGACTATCTTCTGCCCGGGAACATTCCCTTCTACGAATTATCGCTGAAGCTTTGGGAAGGCCTGGAGCAAGACTTGAACTATAACGCGATGGTCAGCCAGCGTGGAATGCTCAACCTATGTCATTCCGATGCCCAGCGCGACGCCTTCGCGCGCCGCGGCAACGCGATGCGGTTAGCTGGCGTCGATGCTGAGCTCATGGAGCTCGACCAGGTGCGCGCCATGCTCCCTTTCCTCGATTACGAGACAGGCCATTTCCCCATCAAAGGGGGGCTGTTGCAGAGGCGGGGTGGCACCGTTCGCCACGACGCCGTTGCCTGGGGCTATGCTTGAGCCGCCGATGGCCGTGGCGTTGACATCGTACAAAACTGCGAGGTGACTGGAATTGCCATTGGCGACGGCTGCGTGAGCGGAGTCGAGACTACGCGGGGCCCGATCAAAGCGGGAAAGGTCGCGCTTGCAGTCGCGGGCAATTCCTCGCGCCTTGCCGCAATGGCTGGGATGCGGCTACCAATTGAGAGTCACGTGCTGCAGGCGTGCGTCTCAGAAGGGCTTAAACCTTTGATCGATTGTGTGGTGACTTTCGGTGCTGGCCATTTGTACATCAGCCAGTCCGACAAGGGGGGCTCGTCTTCGGTGGCGACATTGATGGTTACAATTCCTACGCTCAACGCGGGAACCTCCCGGTGATCGAGAGTGTGATGTCCTCGTGCTCCTCATGAGGAGTTCGGGTATCACGGGGCCGGGTGCCGCGCTTGGCTGGTCGTACGCCGCGATACATTGACTCACTCGATCGAGCGGGTGGCGGTGGCCAAGCGAAAAGCGGGAGCGGCTGCATGAGCACCCAGCCCTTCCGTTCCCCCAGCGGCGGCCTGATCGATCGCACTCAGTCTGTCCGCTTCCGGTTCGACGGTAAAACCTACGAGGGATTCGCCGGCGACACGCTGGCCTCGGCACTGCTCGCAAATGGCGAGCGCCTCATAGGCCGTTCTTTCAAATATCACCGGCCGCGCGGCATCCTCTCGGCGGGCCCCGAGGAGCCCAACGCGCTGGTCGAGATGCGCAAAGGCGCTCGGCGCGAGCCGAACACGCGGGCGACCATTGTTGAACTGTTCGACGGACTTGATGCGGCGAGTCAGAACCGGTGGCCCTCACTCGCCTGGGATTTGCTGGCGGTCAATCGTCTCGCTGGGCCTGCGTTGGTCGCTGGCTTCTACTATAAGACATTCATGTGGCCGCCGGCGTTTTGGGAGAAGCTCTACGAGCGATGATCCGCCGAGCGGCAGGACTCGGGCGTGCTGCCGGACTCGCGGACCCCGACCGTTACGAGAAGGCCTTTGCATTCTGCGACATCCTGGTGATTGGTGGCGGGCCGGCCGGCTTGTCAGCCGCGCTCGCGGCAGGCCGAAGCGGCGCGCGCGTCATTCTCTGCGATGACGATTTTCGGCTGGGCGGGCGTCTGCTCGCGGATAAGCGCGAGATAGTCGCCTCGACCGCGCCGCGCACGAACACGAGGACCTTCTGTTGCGCTGTCTCACACGCATGGGTTGGCCTGGTCAGGGCCGGATCATTGGCTGCTGCTTGCGCGACACCGAGCGGGTTTCTCTGATCTTCTCGCTTCTCTTTCCGACAAGGCTGCGGTCAGCGACCAGAGCCACGCTCGGGCGGCGCTGCGAGTGTCGGGAACGCGGGTGCGAGAGGTTCTCGCAAAAGGGGCGATGATAGATCTTCACTCCTCGGTGTTTTCGGTCGATGCAACCGCGTTGACGAGCTTCGCGCATATCGGCGTGCAGTTATGGCGAACTGAGGACGGACCGGATGGAGCAGTCTTCGAAATACTTGTAGCGCGCAGCATGGCCGGCAGCTTTTGGTCCTGGCTTGCCGCTTCGGCGGCGGAGTTCGGCTACCGAGTTGCAATCCACGGAGGCTAAGAGCCATGCGGCGTTGCGCCCGTTTCCTCTTTTCCTGTGTCCAACGCAATCTAGGAGGGGCCGCCGCCAGGCGGTAACAGCTTTGCCCGATAGTTCCATGATCCTCGTCTTGTCCTGCCCTGATCGTCCAGGCATCGTATCGGCGGTCTCGAATTTTCTTTTCGAAGCCGGTTGCAACATCCTCGACGCTCAGCAGTTCGACGACACCGAAACCGGTGAGCTTTTTTTATGCGCGTTGTCTCCGATCGCCTGCAGCAAGCGAAATCAGAGTCGGATATCGCTGCATCGATCCGCGAGCTCGCCGAACGCCTCGCAATGACATTCACGCTGCGGCAGAGCTCCGCAAACAAACGTGTGATGCTACTGGTTTCTAAATTTGACCATTGTTTGGCCGACCTGCTTTATCGCTGGCGCATCGGCGAACTGCCAATGGAAGTAACGGCGATTGTTTCCAACCACAGCCGAGGGGATCTGACCTCCACGGATTTCGGCGAGCTGCCGTTCTATCATTTGCCTGTCACTAAGCAGACCAAAATGGAGCAAGAAACACGAATTTGGGAACTGGTGCAGGAGACCAATACGGATCTCGTTGTCCTCGCGCGTTACATGCAGATTCTGTCAGACGGCTTCACGGCCAAGTTGTCGGGGCGCTGCATTAACATTCATCATTCCTTTCTGCCGGGCTTCAAGGGCGCCAAGCCGTATCATCAGGCCCATGAGCGAGGCGTCAAGCTGATTGGAGCGACAGCGCATTATGTGACCTCCGATCTCGATGAGGGGCCGATCATTGAGCAGGATGTCGAACGCATCTCGCATCGCGATACGCCGGATGAACTCGTCCGCAAAGGCCGCGACATCGAACGACGCGTACTCGCTCGCGCCGTGCGCCATCACTTAGAGGATCGCGTGGTGCTGAATGGAAGGAAGACAGTCATCTTCACCGGCTGATCGAAACGGACTGCCGGATTAGCGAGAAGGATGGGTAGACTGGATGTCTCTCAACGGACATGCATTAGTCACTCACACGACGACACTCTAGAGAGCAAGAGTACTGATTGGCCTTAGCGAGTTCATCAGTGGCACATTGCTTTCATGCTTGCATGCTGCTCTCTCGGCATTGTACCGCGTGGAAGAAGCGAGCAGATTGCAATCGAGTTTGGCGGTGCCTGATGCAGCGGTCCGAAAAGGGGGCATTGAAAACACGCGCAGATGCCGCAGTCTGGATAACAGATGGCCAGCTGCGGACGCCATCAAATGTGACTACCGCTGCGCATCGCGCGAGGTCGTGTAAGTGCGCATCCGCGTAGGAGCGCGGTCTGGACAATCCCCCGATGCCGGTCGCTGGCTCTGGTAATTGTGGCTGGTTAGCGCACCAAGGACATGATCCGGCGGTCGCGCGAGAACTTCGCCGCACGCGAGGTTGAGGCCACATCCGCGAGCCCCCCAAAAAAATCGCGAAAGTGGCCGCAGTGCCGTACGCGATCTGAGACGTGCCGGGAGCGGATCCTCGACATGCACGGGCGCGCCTTGCCGCCTTCAAGATGCCGCGATACATCGCATTCATCCCCGGCGATTCCGAGGACCGTCGCCAGCGACAAAGTTGGCTGGAAGTGAATTGACGTCCACAGACGCGAGGTGCGGCGCTGCGTAATCGCATCACCAACTGGCGCTCTTTTTTCGGATACCGCTGCCTCAGGCTTCCGAGGCTGCTTGGTGATGGCCGGCAAGCAGGCCCCGTCAGGACCGTACTGGATCCATGAGGTGAAGCACGACGATCACCGGATGTTGATCATCCCGGAGAGCGATCGTAAGCGCTGTTGAGCGGCCACCTACCGGATGACGGGACGATCTGCGAGTCTGCGGTTTCGGTTTCGACCGTTAGGCTTGGAATGGACACAGTGCATACTGCTATCGCGGAGCCGGTGCGGCGGCTTGAGGTCTTCACCGGAGCCGGTCGTCGGCGGAAGTGGAGCAACGAGGACAAGGCGCGGATCGTCGCGGAGGTCGTGGCGAGTGGCGAATCGGTGTGCTCCGTGGCTCGACGGCATGGATTGTTGCCGCAGCAACTGTTTGGCTGGCGGCGTCAGTTGCGAGAAGCCGCGGGCGGTCATTCCAAGGCGGACGAAGTACAGTTTGTGCCGGCGGTGATGGACGCCGTAGTGCCGGCGCCGACCGCTCACCGGGACCGCGGGATCATCGAAATTGAAGTCGACGGCATCACGATCCGAGCCGGTCGTGGCGCGGACCCCGCGATGATTGCGTCGATCGTTCAGGCGCTGAAGGCGAGCCGATGATCGGTCCATCAGGCGCGGTCCGGGTGATGGTGGCGACCAAGCCGGTAGACTTCCGCAAGGGCATGGAGGGTCTTGCGACCCTGGTGCGCGAGAGCATGGATGCAGATCCATTCTCGGGAGCTGTCTATGTGTTCCGGGCCAAACGGGCGCACCGGATCAAGCTGATGTTCTGGGATGGAACGGGCCTGTGCCTGTTTGCAAAGAGGCTCGAGGATCGGATCTTCCGCTGGCCGAAGATCGAGGACGGTGTGATGCGCCTGTCAGCGGCGCAATTGTCGGCCCTGCTGGAAGGACTCGACTGGCGGCTTGTGCATGAGGCACGGGAGACGCCGGCGCCAGCGCAGCCCGGATAGCTGTTGGCAGTGCTGCGGCGAAGTGAATCAGGAGCGCCGAACGCGTCGCAAGATAACGGCGAATATGCTCTGATTTGGGTGTGAGCGACGCCCTGCCTGACGATCTCGAGACGCTGAAAGCGATGCTGCTTGCCGAGCGCTGCAAGAGCGAACGGCTGCGTCAGATCATCAAGGAAATGCAGCGACACCGGTTTGGCCGGCGGGCGGAGACGCTACCCGAAGATCAGATGCTGCTTGGCCTGGAAGACGTCGAGCAAGTCGCCGCGTACGGCGAGACGGCACAGAACGTCAGTGTACCTGAAGGCCGCGATGCGCGAGCTCGCAAGCGCCGCAGCAACCGTGGCGCGCTGCCGGCGCACCTGCCGCGGATCGAGGTCACCGTCGATATCGAGGACAAGACCTGTCCCTGCTGCCAAGGCGAGTTGCACCGGATCGGTGAGGACAGAAGCGAGCGGCTGGACCTGGTCCCGGCGCAGTTCCGGATCCTCGTGACCCGACGGCCCAAATACGCCTGCCGGGGTCATACAGGCGCCAGCCCCGGCTAGGTTGATCGAGGGCGGATTGCCGACCGAGGCTACCGTCGCCCAGGTGCTGGTCTCCAAATATGCCGATCACCTGCCGCTCTACCGGCAGGCGCAGATTTACGCCCGTCAGGGCATTGAGCTCGATCGTTCAACGTTGGCGGACTGGGTGGGACAAGCAGCCTTCCACCTGCGTCCGCTGCATGAGCGCCTCCTCGGCAACCTCAGGCAACGGCCAAAACTGTTCGCCGACGAGACGACAATGCCGGCGCTTGATCCCGGCCGTGGGCGCACCAAGACCGGTCAGCTCTGGGCCTATGCGGCAGACGACCGACCATGGGGCGGCGTCGATCCGCTGGGCGTCGCCTATGTCTACGCGCCCGATCGCAAAGCTGATCGACCGATCGTTCATCTCGCAGGCTTCAAGAGGATCCTGCAGGTCGACGGCTATGCCGGCTACGCCAAACTCGCTGAGCGGGACGACGTTGAGCTTGCGTTCTGTTGGGCACACATGCGCCGCAACTTCTATGAGCTCGCAACACCTGGCCCGGCACCCATCGCGAGCGAGGCGCTCAAGCACATCGCCGAGTTCTACGCGATTGAGAAGGACATCCGCGGCCGCAGCGCCGAGGAGCGTCGCCTCGTGCGGCAGCAGAAAAGCCGGCCGCTTGCCGATACCTTCCAGAAATGGCTACACGCAAAACTCGCCCTGATCAGCCAAAAGGGCAGGCTCGCTGACGCCACCCGCAATGCGCTCTCACGCTGGGAAGGTCTGACGCGCTTCATCGATGATGGCCGTATCGAACTCGACAACAACGCGGTCGAACGTTCCATCCGTCCGATCACGCTCAACCGGAAAAATGCGCTGTTCGCAGGCTCCGACGGCAGTGCCGAGTACTGGGCCATCATCGCCTCCCTGGTCGAAACCTGTCTATGCCGCGCGCGGCATAGGGCTGTTTATGCCGCCCGCCGAACTATGCCGAGTCGGGTCGTTTTCCCCAGATTTCTCGCTGACCGGCGTTTGGTCGGTTCGGCATAGTTCGTTCTGTGCCTCCGCTTTCAACAGCGGAGAACAGGAAGATGGAAGTTGAAGAGTACTTGGGCAGAAGCCGGCTGTACCGGCATCTCAGAAGGGGGCCACACGGACAGCTCGTCGAGCGCTACGCCGCTCGTCTCGTCGAAGAGAGGCTCGTTCGGCACGGCACGTGGCGTTGCCTCAACGTGGCTGGTGGGCTCCTGAGTTGGATCGCGAGCCGTCGCTACAAGCTGGTCGATCTCGATGAGCAGCTCGTTGAGCGGTACCTCCGACATCGAGGCAGGAGACAGTCTATCCAACCCGGTGACCGAGCTGCGCTCAAGCGACGGCTGTCGGTGCTGCGCGAGGAAGGCGCGGTCACGCCGTTGGTGCTACCGCCTCTCACCCCGCACGAACGGATCTTCAAGGAGTTCGATGCCTACCTGCGATCAGAGCGCGGCTTGGCCCCGAGGTCCATCGTCCGCCATCTCCCAGTCATCCGCAGGTTCCTGCACGAAGTGTGCTCCGGCGGTGCCGGCGCCCTGTGCAAGATCAGCCAAGAGGACGTATCCGCTACGTTGAGCGCCACGCCCAGGATTGGAGTCCGGGAACAGGCAAGGCGATGTGCTGGTCGTTGCGAGCCTTTCTGCGTTACCTCCACCATCGGGGGCTGAACTCGCGCCCCTTGGCGGATTGCGTTCCATCGATGCGCCGATGGAAGCTCGCAACTCTACCGACCTATCTGCCTGCCGCTCAGGTGCAGAAGGCTCTCGACGGTTGCGACCGAGAGACGGTGATGGGACGGCGCGACTACGCCATTCTGTTGTTGCTGGCTAAGCTCGGCCTGCGGGCCGACGAGGTTGCGACGCTCACCCTCGACGATATCGACTGGCGCGCCAGCGAGATACTCGTTCACGCCAAAGGCCGACAGCGTGCACGGATGCCGATACCGCCAGACGTTGGCGCGGCCATTGTTGCATATCTGCGCAATGGCCGCCCAAAGTCGTCGTGCCGACGGTTGTTCGTCCGTACACTCGCGCCACACGTCGGCTTTGCTTCCGGATGTGCGATCACCATGATCGCCAAGGCCGCTCTCGATCGCGTTGGAATCGAAGGTTGCGCCCACCGCGGCGACCATATCTTTCGACACAGTCTCGCTACCGAGCTTCTCCGATCTGGCGCGACCTTGTCGGAGATCGGACAGTTGCTGCGGCACGAGAACCACGACACCACCCGGATTTACGCAAAGGTCGACATCGATGCGCTGAGAGCATTGGGCCTGCCCTGGCCGGGAGGCGTGCAATGACCGATCTGCGCTCCGCACTCGATAAGTACCTGAGCATGCGCAAGGGGTTGGGATACAAGTACGAGCACCAGACCCGTCGGCTCGCCGACTTCGTCGCCTTCATGGAGAAGCGCAAAGCCAGGATCATCACGACAAAGCTGGCAATGGAATGGGCAACGCTGCCGCCCGATCGTCACGCATCCTGGGCGCTGCGATTGAGCGACGTGCGCGGGTTCGCGCGCCATGTTGCCAACTTCGATCCGAGAACGGAGGTGTCGCCCGTCGGCATGCTGCCCGGATGGAAGCGCGCCAAGCCCTACGTCTACAGCGACGCGGAGATCGATGCGTTGCTGACGGCAGCGCTGGCTCTGCCGCCAGCGGACGGGCTGCGCCGATGGACCTACCATACCTTGTTCGGGCTGATCGCGGTAACAGGCATGCGTATATCCGAGGCGATGGGCCTGGAGCGTGATGACGTCGACTTCGACGCCGGCGTGCTGACGGTCCGGCTGACCAAGTTCGGCAACTCGCGGCTCGTGCCATTGCATCCGACGACGAGAACCGCGCTGCGCGACTACGCCCACCGGCGCGATGCGCTACTCGGATCACGCTGCGGCCCCACCTTCTTCGTTGCCGAACAGGGAGGCAGATTGCTGCACCAGTACGTTCATCGCGTCTTCTGGCGATTGTCCAGAGAGATCGGGCTGCGGCGCCCAGGTGATCGCACCGGGCCACGCGTGCACGACTTCCGGCATCGCTTCGCCATCCGGACGCTGCTCGATTGGTATCGCGAAGGCAAGGACGTCGAGCAACAACTCCCAGTGCTCTCCACTTACCTCGGCCACGCCTGCGTGCGCGATACCTACTGGTATCTCTCGGCCTGCCCCGAGTTGATGGAAGAAGCGGCGCGGCGTCTCGATCGGCGATGGGAGGTGACGCCATGAAGCCCGCCTGCAACGTCGCCACGTTGATCGAGCGCTTCTTCACCGAGCGTCTCATGCGCCAGCGCAATGTTAGCGGCAACACGATCGCTTCCTACAGGGACACGTTCCGGCTGCTGTTCATGTTCGCACAGGTACAGTTGCGGAAGCCCCCATCGGCCCTAGCGCTCACCGATCTGGACGCAACGTTCATCGGCGCGTTCCTAACCGATCTTGAGGTAATGCGCGGTGCCAGCGCGAAGACGCGTAACCTGCGTCTGACCGCCATCCGATCCTTCTTCAGGTTCGTGTCCTTCGAGGAACCGGCACACAGTGCGTTGATCCAGTGCGTGCTCGCCATACCGAGCAAGCGCCACGACAAGCGACAGGTGCATTTCCTGACGCGCCCCGAGATCGAGGCAGTTCTCGCCGCGCCCGATCGAACGACGTGGCTTGGCCGCCGCGATCACACCTTGCTGCTGGTCGCGGCACAGACGGGCTTACGCCTCTCCGAGCTGACTGGCCTTGACCGGGATGCCGTCCACCTTGGGAGCGCACACTTACGATGCGTCGGTAAAGGGCGGAAGGAGCGGACCACTCCGCTGACCACACTCGCTCGGTGTGCGCTCCAGGCATGGCTCAAGGAACCGTTGCGGAAAGGAGCAACAGCGTTGTTCCCGAACGTGCACGGGGGCCGGCTCAGTGCCGATAGCGTCCAGTCCCTGCTGGGAAAGCATGTTCGTGTGGCTCACAAGAGTTGCCCGTCTTTGAAGGCCAAGAGCGTGTCGCCGCACGTGCTGAGGCACAGCGCTGCGATGGAACTGCTGCAAGCCGGCGTCGACTGCTCCGTGATCGCGCTGTGGCTCGGTCATGAATCGGTCGAGACGACGCAGACGTACCTGCACGCCCACCTCGCCCTCAAGGAAGCTGCTCTGGCGAAGCTCAAGCCCTACGAGCGCGGCAAGCGAATCCGCTTCCGCCGAACGACCGCCTACTCGCCTTCCTCGAGGCGCTCTGAACGACCAGACTATGCCGAATGGAATGGAGCTGCCCCGCACGCGATCGACGCGCGCCAGCGTGACAACGGCGTGCCAGACCAAATCCGTTCGGCATAGTTCGGCGGGCGGCATAAACCTGTAAGCTGAATGACCTCGATCCGCTTGCTTACTTGACGGACGCGCTCACCAGCATCGTCAACGGTCATCCAAACCGCGACATCGACCAGCTACTGCCCTGGGCTCACCGCGCTCAAGCCCTGAAAGCCGTGGCCTAAGAACGACGGTTACGAGCGATCGGTGCTTTCCGGGAAACAGGTGCTATCCGTGAATCGCCGAAGGCGCGCTGAAGAACCGGCAGAAGCATTTCGTCATCGACGGCGAGACCGTGGTGCTCGGCGTCGACGGCATCTCCGATTCCGGCGCGCTACACCCGCGAGTAGTGTTCTACGTGGTCGACTTTCTCACTATGGGCGAAGATCTGCTGTCCCTTCCCCTGCACATGCGTAAGACCAACCTAGAGCAGCTGTTGGAGCGCCGGCCGGACGGTATCACCGTGGCGCCGTTCGTGCGCGCCGAGATCGAGCCTGACCTAGTTCCGAAGGCATAGTCTGAAAGCATCGCGATCGGCCGTCCGGCGGGCGGCCAGCAAAGCTCTGCACTAAAGTGAAGAAACATCCGTCGTTGAAGCGGGTTCTGAGCTAAACTAGGCGGGGAAAACCGGGGGGTGGCAGCCGGTCAACACCCAACAGCACTCCCTGTACTCCGGATCACGACAGCGCCTATTTGGATCAACGCGTTAGCCCGAAACGACAGGAAACTCCCCTAAAACAGGAATTTCCGATTGGTGCACTGGATGCCTGGTATTGCGAACGATTCGCCGCTCGCGCGCCAGATCGGGCCGGCCGCACCGAAGCTGATCGAGTAGAAAAGCGGCAAATGACGACAATCATGGGGAGCGCCGCTCCGCTAAATATGATACACGCGATCATTCCTCAACACGGTGCCGAGTAGGCGATGGGCGTAGCAGTGCTTCCTTCATGTTCGCGAAGGGCTCCCCAACAAGTGCCATTGCGGGAGCGCCCCGGTATCGCGCACGCCCCGCTGCTCGGCGTGATCGGTCGGATGGAGCAACCCTTAGAGAACCCAGTTTCGCGGGACGAGCTGGCGCGTGTTTCCAAAGTATCGATACGACAATTGGAGCGGCTTTTGGTCGGCATCTCGGCTGCTCTCCCGGCGGGCACTATCTGGTACTACGCTTAGATCGGGCCGGCGATCTCATCTGGCAAAGCAGCTTTACGATTTCACAAGCATAAGCCATTTTTCTTACACCTACCGCGTGCGCTTTGGTCAAGCGCTCCGAATGAACCGATTGAGCGAATCGGTCAGTAAATGGTGCTAACATCTAGGTCCTTGTATTTTGCACGTGTAAATTGACGTGCGAAGCCCGGCGCTCGAAAACAGCGTTCGTTTAAAGCGCAAACTAACGCCCGCTAGGGCGTCCCGGGAAAGACAAACCTCGACGCGAAACAGCTGCTTCGACGGTGTTCGCGAGCAAGTAGGCGACGGTCATCGGGCCAACACCACCGGGCACCGGGGTAATGTACCTCGCGCGCTCAATCGCTTCGGCGAAAGCCACATCTCCGACAAGCTTGGCAGTGCCTGTGGATTCCATCGTGCGATTGATGCCGACATCGATCACAACCACACCAGGCCTGAGCCAGTGGCCGCGCACAAGCTCCGCGCAGCCTGCAGCAGCTACGACGATGTCAGCTTTTTGACAAATATCTGGCAGGTTTCGAGTCTGGAGCTGCGCACCTGTCACGGTACATCCAGCATCACCAAGCAGGAGCGCCAGAGGCTTTCCAACGAGATTCGAGCGCCCGATGACAACGATGTCGAGGCCGCTCAAATCGCTCACAGCCGTCCTGATGAGGTGAACAACACCTAACGGAGTGCAAGGGGACAGAGCGGGCCGCCCCACTGTCAATCGTCCGACATTGTAAGGGTGAAATCCGTCTACGTCCTTGCCGGGATGGATAGCTTCCAGCACGCGCCAGCGATCGATCTGCTCCGGCAGCGGGAGTTGAACGAGAATGCCATCGACGGAATTGTCCGCGTTAAGCTGATCGATGAGCTTCATTAGCTCGGCTTCACCAACACTGGTAGGCAGCTGATACTGGCGAGAGTTGATCCCGACGCTGCGCGCTTGTTTGGCCTTCATCTTGACGTAAACCAAACTAGCCGGATCGCTGCCGACTAGCACGACCGCCAACCCAGGGGTGATGTTGCACTTGACTTGGAGCGTCGCAACATCCCGCGCAACGCTGGTCCGAACGGCCTCAGCGATGGCTTTCCCATCGATTAGACTAGCGGTCATGGTAATTTCCTGAGGATATCAGTCGGTCGGTTTGGTGGGTTCTCGCAAATCTGGGATTGTCAAACGTATTTCTGTTGTCCTGGAGCGTTGGACCGGCGCTCGCTCCCAGCAAACTCTTGTATCGATACGAAATGCCAACGCTCTACGAGTACAAATCGGCCGACAATTTCTGGGAATAAAGTCGATGAACAATGGCTTGCCTACGGGAGCTGAGGTTGTTCAGAACTACTAGACCAAGTCACCAGTCGCCCTTGACGATATCCGTCCTCAACATGACTCTATGCGACATTCGGACTTGCGCTACTTGCGAGGCGTGCCGAATGAAATGCTCGGGGTTGCCCGTGACGGACGCGAGCCTGGTGATCGACATCGAAGATGTTGGAGCCGGCCACCGCGTCAAGTCTCACATGCGGCTTCCGCGCCTGGAAGATCTGGCGCTTGGCCGCGTCGTTTCGCAGCCTCGACGACGAGGTCGCAATCGGTCAGGGTCTCGAGCGACTTCGCGGACTGAACCGCGCCAAGGCAGCCTTGCGGTCGGCTTCGCTGATGGCGCCGTTAGACTTCGCGACCTTCTCGCCCTTGAAGATCGACAGTGCAGGGGCCAACGCTGCGCGAGTCACGCTGTACCCGAATCGCTCGATCGCGGCTGGGTTAATGCCAGGGCGCTGGCGGAGATTCGTCAATTTTCGAGGATGGC
>NZ_JBBIAR010000122.1:0-14622 GCF_054185165.1 Bradyrhizobium sp. UFLA05-109
TTCCGTTATGGCGGACGTCCCGGTTTCACTCGCAAGGGAGAGGTTGAGCCCGGCGTGGACTGCCCGCATGGCAGCACCCATTATTTCGTCGACCAAGATCAGATCAGAGAAGCGTTAGCACGCCAGAAGTGGCGCTCCCAGCAGGTGATCGAATGGGTCATCGCGCCTCCCGGGCTGTACCAGGTCCGGGAGCCAGGACTAGTGAGGGAAGACATCTTGAACCGCGCTATTTCCTACCGCGGGTTCAAGAAGGGCATCGAAACTTATGTCAATCCTTGGGCGGCGGAAGATCCGGGGCAACCGGAAGTGACCAGCCGCATTGGTGAAGGCTTCAATTTGGATGGCAAAATCAGGCCTCATGACTTCGTCAGCCCCGACGGCGAGAAGGGCATCGACAACGCTCTGTACCGCGCCTGGGGATGCGATGCGCCGTTGCGCGGCAATGGGAATGCAACGTTCGCCCTGAGGGTCAAGGAAAGTATGGAGTCGCGTCTTTTTACGATGGTTCTGCGCGTCTCAGGCAACCAGGACCCGATGAATGACTCTGATGCCATGCTGGAAATCGGCTACTCACCAGACAACATTGTGAGGGACTCCCGCGGCGACGTTGCGGCAGATTATTCCTACCGTATTCTTAAATCGACTCTATACACGAAGCTTAACGCGAAAATCGTGAACGGTATGGTCGAGACTCAGCAGGTGGAGCGTCTACATGCCCCACGCATCGCATGGTTTTATAATCAGACAGGCGATGTAGACCTCACCAAAGGGAGGATCCGCCTGCATATTCTCCCGGATGGATCGAGCGGGGCCGGTTTGATGGGTGGATACCGCAATTGGCGTGATCTTTATGCCGAAACCACTTTCTGGGGAAAAGCAGGGGGAGCTGACATTGAGCACCATGAGGATCATGTGGCGCTCTACTTTGCGCTCCGCCGCAGTGCTGATGGTATGTATAATGTCAAGACCGCGCAATATGATGGCATATCGACCGCTTATCGTATTAAGATGACTTCGGCTTTTGTGGTGGATGCTGACACGCCGACGGCCGTTTCGATAAGTTCCGCTGACCCGGACGACCCGTGGCGGAAGAAGGCCTTCGAGGCCATCAAGGCCAACGTCACCATGGGGGTTGAGACTCGCATCCCCCAGGATGTCCCTCCGGGCGATTTTGAAGCTGCCTATCCCCGTCTTGAAAGACACATTGCAAATCTTCCCAGTAGGGATTTCTTTCTCAAGATGCTGGATCGCCCGCATTATCCCGACGGAGTGGGCGTAGACGAAACCGGAAACCCGATCGACGACCAGGGTAACCGTATCGACAAGCACGGGAATAAACTTGATGAGTAGGGTAACCCAACTAACGCGCATCATTCGCGGCCATGTGAGGCCGCTGCGTCAAGTGCGCGAAAAGGTCGTTTTGCGGGTTGAAGGGACTGGGTTCGGTTCCGGAGCATGTTGCCTCGACTTTCGCGGCGGCAACTTGGCAGCACCTTCGGCGAGCAGCACGAGATCGGGCTTGTAGGGATAGGCGGACGGCAGGGCCGGCGCGAACCGATGGGTCGCAGTGGAAAGAACAGTACTGATGTCGTTGTGGTGCAGCGCGACGGTCGAAATCGCAGCGAACTTCAGCGTGCCGCCATGGTTGAATGCGTCGGCGTCGAGGGCAAGCGGCGAACAGATCCAGTCGGGCGGACTCATCGACTCCGGCCCGGCCACGATCGCAGCGACATAGCCGTCGAGCATGGGAAGACGATGGGATGCTGCTCGGTGCGAACCTGCACTCAAGGCTCAAGAAGGCCACCCACGAGCATCACAGCTTTCACGATGGGCTCAATTTCCGGCCGGCCGGCCGTTGTCGCCTAGCTTCACGGCAAGATTGTTCCGCTCGCGCGGCGGGATGTACGGGCTTGAGCAGATACTGCCTGTAAGCATCCGGATCATGCCCGTCATTGATGGCGGTTTCGAACGTAGCGGCGACTGCGTAGTCCGCCTGGCGAGCTCCAAAGGAGGCCATGACACTGGCTTGGTCCAGATGATGCGGGCCTTCCGGCTCGATCAGTACCCACGCTTTGGCCAGATCGGCGCAGTTCTCAAATCCCAGCGCTTCCACCGCGGCTGCGTTACTGCCGGCATATGGCACGCTCGGCCCTAGTTGACCAAAGTGTGCTTCGGAAGCGTCATATGGCCCGACCAGCCATGGTAGACCGAGCGCTCGCGTTTCGAGCACAAACAGCAGGCCCGGCGAGCGGCCAGAGAGATCGACCACTGGGGTACCAACTTCAAGGCCGGCCGCGCGAGCTTGGGCTTTGGCCATGGTCAGATAGTCGTGCAGGGGTTGCGAGAGCACCAATTTTCCACCGCCCGGCATGGGGGTGACAGCGGTATAAGCGCGGAGATCTTTCACCTGGCTCCGCGGCTTGAGGATGGCAGCATTAATCACTGATGCAGTGAGCAACTGTGCCAACACCGTCAGGGGCAGCAGGGTGGCGACGACGCTGCGTCCCTGTTGCGCAAGAGGACTCAGGAGAGTAACGACCGCGAGCATCCAGAACAAGGCGGCCTTCGAACCACCCCACCAGTAGTTGACACCGGACCCCAGCGCGGACAGGTGCGGCAGGACCAAAAAGGTTAGCGCTAGCGCGACGCTGGTGGGAGCTTGGGTACGCAGAACCAATCCCTCACGATAGAACATCGTGCCAAGGCACGTGAAGGCCGGCACAAGGAACAGGGTCGAGAGCTTGATGCTGATCGGATCGGTCCCCGCCAGCGCAATCGCAATTGTTACGATCAACACCGCAGCGAGAGCCAGGGATGGGAGCAGCTTGTGCCTAAACTCCACGAAAATGTTGAGCAGAAGGGCTATCGCCGTTAACATAGCAAACGCGAGTTGCGTGCGACTGGTTTCGAGCCAGTCGATCCGAAACATCAAAGACACCTCGTGCCGGGCACCCACCAGGATTTCCAAATCAGCGCTGTTGACCATACGGGTCACCAGCCCGGTGATGCTGCCGTCGATCAAGTAGGCGGTAATGATCAGCAGAGAGAGAGCGATCAGCGCTGCGCCAAGCATGGGTAGCAGCGACTTTCGACGCAAAACGACGACATAGAGCATAACGAGAAGGGCCATGGCCGCGGCGGTGGTCAGCTTGGCCATGAAGCAGCACCAGCCGCCAACGCCGACCAGGATCCACCCCAAGACCTGGGGGATGCGCCCTGGCCGATCGACCAGCAGCAAGCCGATCATCACCATCATGAGCGATTGAAAGGTCAGTGTGTTGTAATTGAGTGTGCGCGACAGCGAGGTGTGAAAGTTGACCAATGCCAGGCTGGCGATCCCTGCCGATAGCACCGCTGCATGCGGCCGGCCCACTGTCCAGAGGCGCCGGATCACAAGGAAGCTGAGACTCCACCCCAGCGCGATAGTGAGCGTGACGTTCGCCATGCGAAGCACCGCGATGTCGCCTCGCGCCCACTGATATGGCCAGTAATAGAAGAAGCCGAAAAGGGACGGCGGGCTATTGATTGCGTAGACAAATGGGTTCGCTATGGAGTTGAGGTAGGAACCTTCGGTGTCGAATTCGAAACCGTAACTGCTGTAATATAGAAACCAGGCAAAAAGGATCGCTGTGGTTAGGACGGACAGACCCAGCAAAGTTCGATCCAGCAAAACTGAAAACGTCTCGTTGGAAAAGCGGTTGTCTCCTGACATCGGCCCCTTCCTGCCAGTCGCGTAGACGAGGCCCATTCCTATGGATATCAGCCTCAAGGAGCTTCTAACTGACCTGAGCTCCGCCATCTCCTCCAAGAATTGGTAGAGTCCATCGCTCGGTGGAAGCGAGACCGAAACTTCGGACTACCCAGAACTAGAGTTTTACGATGCAGCGAGACCGAACTTTGGACCACCCAGAACTAGAGTTTTGCGCTCTGATCACGTTGGCGGGCTGGATGTGCCGACGTGGTTTTGCAGCAAAATCGGCGGCCGATTGCCGATCGCCCTCTCCACTTTCCTGGGCATCAGCAAGGGACAGGAACCAATGGGCGTTGAGGCATTCGGCCCGGAAGCGCCCATTGAAGGCTTCGATGAACGCGTTGTCGGTTGGCTTGCCGGGCCGTGAGAAGTCCAGCGTGACGCCGCGTTGGTAGGCCCAAATGTCAAGATCACGCGACACGAACTCGCTGCCTTGATCGACGCGGATCGTCGCCGGGAATCCCACTTCCTTGCAGGCCCTTTCCAGTACTTCCACGACGTCGGTGCCGCGGAAGGTGAAGCGCGGCACCAGCGCCGGCGAGAAAGCGGGAGAAGGTGTCAATGACCGTGAGTACCCGGAGCTTGCCGCCGGTTGCCAGTTGATCATGAGCAAAGTCCATCGCCCAGGTCTCGTTCGATCGCGTCGCTGGCCTGCGATCGTCGCGCAGCTTGGCCTTGACCCGGCGCTTGGGCGATTTGTTGCGCAATTGCAGGCCCAATTCGCGATAGATGCGACGTGTCTTGTTCTGACCGTGCCGCCAACCTTCACGACGCAGCAGAACGTGAACGCGGCGGTAGCCGTAGCGGACACGGACATGACAGATCTCCTTGATCCGATCTTCGAGGGCGGCCTAGCCGGAGCGCCGCGACTTGTAATGGTAGGTCGACCGCTCGAACTCGAGCGCTTCCCAAACTTTGCGGATCGAGACCTGCCACTCACCGCAAACCTCGTCGACCAGCTTGCGCTTCCGGCCAGGCGTTATAGCTTTCGGCGGATCACGTCCTGCAGCATTTCCCTATCGAGCGACAGATCCGCCACCAGCTTCTTCAGCTTGGTGTTCTCATCCTCGAGCTTTTTCAACCGCCGCATCTCGGTCGGCAGCAGACCGTCATACTTCTTTTTCCAGTTGAAATAGGTCGCCTGGCTGATCCCGGCCTTGCGGCAGATCTCCGCCACCGCAACCCCGTCATGGCCCTGCTTCAGGATGAACGCCCTCTGGGCGTCCGAAAATCTTGAGGCCTTCATCGTCGTCCACCCCTCCCAGCCGAGGGGATTCGGCAGGCGCCAACTCTAGCCAAAAATGGTCTTTGCCGGCCTCAGATCACCTGTACGGAGGACTCTACCAATTCTTGGAGGAGATTATGGGGGCTCAGGTCAGTTAGAAACTCCTCGAGGCCGTGCTTCTCTATTGGCATAGGCCCCTTCCTGCCTGCCTCGTAGAGGAGACCCCTGCGGCGTCGCCCCTAAATCACGCGAACAAGTAAACGATTGGAACGAACGCATCTATGAAAGAGCTTCTATGGTTTCCCACAGTGTACCAAGCTTTTCAGAATGTCGGCGGTTTCTCCGACGCACGTGCCAAATCCATCGCTGAATACCTGCCTCTGAAATCCGGTGATCGACTCATCGATATCGGCTGCGGTCCCGGCTACCTAATTAAGCATCTGCCGAACGGCATCAAATATACCGGTTTCGACATCAATCAGTGCTACATCGATCACGCACGGAAAAAGTTCAGTGATCGGGGTACCTTCGAGTGCCGACCGTTCGACGAGACTGTCGCAAAGGAATTTGCTGGCGCTGACTATGTGACGATGACCGGCGTTATGTCCTATATCGCAGACGACAACCTCATACCGCTGCTTCGGAACATACGAACTGCGCTGCGCCCGGGCGCGATGCTCTTCGTGCTCGAGTCTTGCTATCGACCGGGACAGAGCGCCTTCGTAAAGTGGATGCTCGACAACGAGCGAGGCGATTACGTCCGCAACGAAGAGGGATATCGAGGCATCCTCTCTAACATTTTCGAAGAGGTTCGGACGATCGTCCACGAAGACTATGCGCGTGTTCCTTATACCTTCGTGGTTGGGCTCGCCACCAAAGCAGGTGACTGAACTAAATTCCACCCGCAACTGGCATCCGCATAATTTACAACGATTTCGTCAGATCCATACCGCGACACGGCCGCTCTTCGCCTTTCCCAATGCGGGCCCATTTTCTAAGTCCGAGTATTTCATCGCCTCCGATCATCGATTTAGCCCATCAAGAGTGTTACGGTTGCCCATCTTATGTGTCAGGCAATCCGCGCAAATCTGCTCGCTGTCGTTGGCGGGGTGATCGCCGTCGCTTTTCCAGCGGGCGCGATGACGATCGCGTTTCGCGGCCAGCACATCAACTTCGCGATAGCGCTTTTGGTAGTAAGCATATATCTGCCCCGTTGCCCGTTGCATATGTGACGGCGTATAGACCAGCGGTGACCATTGTCGGTGTTGGGCACCGCTTCAGCGCTCCCGTATTTCTGATGTACGAAGCGACGCTCCCGTTAATTATTCTTCCCTTGATGGTGGTCTTTATCCGCGTAGGTATGAGGGGATCGTTTCAGAATTGCGAGCGAGTGCCAGGTCTCACGATCTGGTTTCTGTCGGGGATCGGCGTATACTATCTATGTCTTGATCATCAAACACTATGTTCCGCAATCCTATCAAGTGAGCATATTTCCTTCCTCTGCCCATGCGCTCGCGACGATAGTGAATGCCCCGAAAGTGGCCTTCACCATCGCCTATCCCCGGCTGCTTTGGGACTGCTGGCCTCCCCTACGAGGCTGGCGGGAAGGGGCCCATGCCAAGAGACAACCACTTTGCCAAGGAAGGACGTGGTCAGTCTTGCTGGATTGGGCTCTGCTAGCTCTATCCACCGTAACCACTGCCATCCTTTTCGCTTGGCTGCTATTCTACAACAATTTCGGTCTCAATCTCTCCGACGAAGGTTTCCACCTAAACTCCATCGCGAACCCATTCGCCCGTCGGCATCGGGGCTTCTCGAAGCCGTTCGACACGCTGCGCGATCGGCGGGAGCTGAAAACGATGTGGAACTCGGGCCAAGCCCCGTAGAAGACCTGGTAGACCATGGATAAAGAGATTGCGAAGCCCGGCCATGTGACGCAGGGGCGAGTTGCGGAAGATTTCGACCGCTTCGCCGACTCGTACGAGGAAATGATCAATCAAGCCGTCGCTTTCGCAGGGCGAGAGCGCGCGTTTTACATGGACGTGAAGCGCGGACATATTCTTCGTCTGGCTCACCGACATTTTGCCGATCTCGAAATCCTGAATGTGCTAGATCTGGGCTGCGGAATCGGTGCGTATCATCCCGGGCTTGAGGGCAGGTTTCGTGAACTCCACGGCGTGGACGTGTCGGCCCAAAGCGTTAAATTGGCGGCGGCGCGGCACCCTTTTGTGCGCTACTTGACGTACGACGGCAGCCGATTGCCCTACGGCGATGGACAGTTTACGATGGTATTCACGATCTGCGTGATGCACCATGTCCCTCCGCCCCAATGGGAGAGCTTCGTTGCCGAGGCGTATCGCGTTACCGCGCCCGGTGGGCTCATGCTCGTTTTTGAGCACAATCCCTACAATCCGCTGACGCAATACATCGTCAAAACGTGTGAAATCGACAAGGATGCCATCTTGTTGCGGCCAGCGAAATTGCGCCGCATGTTCACTGCCGTTGGCTTCACTGATGTCTTCACGCGGACCATCATTTCAGTCCCGCCCGCTGGCGGATTCCTGATCAGAATGGATTCGCTATTGGGTAATCTGCCTTTCGGGGCCCAGTACTATCTCAGTGCCACAAAGAACGCGCTCTGACAGATTTGCCGGCAACGACAACGCTACGATCGCCGTGTGTCAAAGCGCCCATAATCATCGAGGAGATGCTGACGGGCAAGCCGGTGGCAGCATTGGATGTGTCGACAATCAATGCGACGGTCAATTTAGTGGGGAACGCTGCTTCTTGCCGCATTGCTCTATGTGACACCGCTCCCCGCGATCTCCTTTTCGTCGTGATCGGATGTCCTTTGATCGCCATCAGACTACGCGATCGGACCGCATCCGGCCAACCGGGTTGACTACTACCTCTCAGCGACATTGCGATTTCAGTGCTTGGCCTGGCGACGGCCGTTCGCGCCGGCTCATTCTGAGCTAGCTTGATATCGGGATCTGCTATCCGGCAGCGGCAATGCGCTACCGTGAAGAGATCGGGGCTCATGGGAGTTCTTCTGTAATCCTGAGCGCCTCTCGTCGACAAAAAAGGCGGAAGCCAGTCAGCCTTACATCTGGAGAAGGTTGCGTGGCTCATTCCATGTTTGCGGCACACGTCGGCCATCTTCGCTCCAGCTTCCCGCTCTCAAAAGATCCCGATGCCGTTCTTCGGTGACCCGGCTCGGCTTCATGTCCATCCCGCCCCTATATGATGCACTCTACCAATTTTGGGAGGAGATTGTGGGAGTTCAGGTCAGGTAGAAGCTTTTCGAGGCTGATATCCTTTGGAGGGCCTCCTCTACGGGGCTGGCAAGAAGGGCCTATGCGAAGGAATAACCACGTTGCCAACGAAAGGACGTTGTCAGCCTTGCTGGATCGGACTTTGCCGGCTCCGCCCGCCGTAACCGCAGCAATCCTTTTCGCTTGGCTGCTATACTACAGCAGGTACGGTCTCGATCTCAGCGACGAAGGTTTCTACCTCAACCCCATCGCGAACCCAATATGCGGCCGTCTCTTTTCGGCTTCGTCTATCACTGGCATATCAGTGACAGTGCTTCGCATGGCGAACGTCACGCTCACCATGGCGCTGGGCTTGATTCTCAGCTTCCTTATGATCCGCCGTCTCTGGACATTGGGCTGGCCACACGCGGCGGTATGTCGAATCTTGGAAGGTGATCCTGGTCGATACCGGCGTTTGTTAGTTCCGAGTGAAGCAGTGGAGGCGTGAGTGTCCAGAGCAGTCATTTTGGCAGGAGGGCGAGGGACGCGGTTGCATCCATTTACGATGTCGCTGCCGAAACCGTTGGTGCCGATTGTCGATCAACCGATCCTGGAAATCATCATCCGCCAGCTTGCCGTTCAGGGCTTCGAACACATCACGCTGGCGGTGAACCATCAGGCCGAATTGCTTAAGGCATACTTCGGCGATGGCAGCCGATGGAATGTGAAGGTTGACTATTCGCTCGAAGTCGAACCGCTCGGCACAATGGGGCCGCTGCGACTGATTTCGGATCTTCCGGACAACTTCGTTCTTATGAATGGCGATATCCTCTCGGACATCAACTTCGGCGCGCTGTTGGCCGGCCATGTCTCCAAGCACCAGCTCATGACGATCGCAACGTCCGCGCGCGAGCAGCACATAGATTTCGGCGTACTCGAGGTGAGTGACGGTCACATTAGGGGTTTCCATGAAAAACCCTCAATCCCCTACAATGTCAGTCTGGGAGTCTACTGCCTCAGCCGGCGTATACTTCCTGAAATTCCGCCATCTCAGTCGTTCGGATTCGACCAGTTGGTGCTGAAGATGCTCGCGGCCGGCAAGCCGCTACGTGCCGAGTTTCATCCAGGTTATTGGCTCGATATCGGTCGACCCGACGACTATCAAAAAGCAATCGAGGAGTGGCCCGCACTCAAGGCCAAACTGGGTCTCTGATGCCCAACCCCGCAGAAATCGTCGACGAGGAGATTCTTCCTGGCATTGATAAGGTACTGGTCACTGGTGCGTCCGGTTTTGTCGGGCGCCACCTAGCGAACCGCTTAGAGGTATTGGGAAAGACGGTGGTTCGCACGTCGCGGAGCGCCGGTGTGGATCTGGCAAAGGACCAGCTGCCGCTCAACGGTGTCGGCCACGTCTTTCATGGCGGCGGGCTCGCCGGCGTGCCGGCGGCGTGGGAAAATCCGGCCGAATTCATCGAGACCAATACGCTGGGAACGGTCCGGGTGCTGAACCAATGCCGCCGGCATGGTTGTGGCGTGTCGTTTCTCGGCGCTTACATCTACGGAGTTCCGAGGCGCACCCCCATCAGGGAGACCGATCCGATCGACGCTAATAACCCTTATGCGCTTTCGAAATACCTAGCCGAACAGGCCTGCGTTTTCTTTGCGAAAGCCTACGGCGTGCATGTGGTGTCGCTGCGGCTCTTCAATATCTACGGTCCCGGTCAGGGCTCGAATTTCCTGATACCGCATATCGTCGAGCAGGCGGTGAACACGGCCTGCGATAAGATAGAGGTGATGGATTTGTACCCGCGCCGCGATTACATCTACGTTACCGACGCTGTCGACGCTATCTTGCGATCAAGCCGAGCAAACAGTGGCTCTGTCTTCAATGTCGGGAGTGGCATCGCCCATTCGGTGGAAGAGGTCATCAAGCTGGTGTGTGAAGCCGCCGGGGTCGATAAGCCGTATTTTGGAAAAGCCCAGCGTAGGAAAAATGAGATAGACCTCACCAAGGCGGATATCTCGGCAATTTACGATGCCGTGGGATGGAAGCCGCAAACGAGACTTTCTGCCGGATTGCGAGAAACTGTCAAATGCAGGATCGGTTCGTGAGTATCCTGGATGTTATTTGCCCAGTCTATCGCGAGGAAGAAGTCATTGCTTCCTTCCACGCCCGCTTGACGAACACGCTCGATGCGCTCCCCGACAAATACACCGTTCACATCACCTACGTCGTCGATCCATCGCCTGATGCAACCGAGAATGTCCTCACGTCGATCGGCGGGGCCGATCCGCGCGTCGAAATTCTGACGATGTCTCGCCGCTTCGGCCACCAGATGGCGCTAGTTGCGGGCATCGATCATTCAGATGGTGATATTATCATCATGCTCGACAGCGACCTTCAGCATCCGCCCGAGCTCATTCCGGAATTGTTGCGGCGTTGGGAGGAGGGATACGAGATTGTCCAAACTATCCGGGAGGACGGTGCTGAAGCCAATTGGTTGAAGCGCTCGACGTCGCGCTGGTTTTACGCCACGTTTAAGAAGCTCGGCGCGGTCAACCTGCCATCCGGAGCTGCTGACTATCGACTGATTTCGCGCCGCGTCGCGGAAGTGTTCCGAAATGATCTACGGGAGCATAACCAGTTTCTTCGAGGATTGATCAGCTGGGTAGGTTTTCGCGTCAGCTTAGTGCCGTTCACCCCGATCGCGCGCGAGCATGGAGTGTCGAAATACCGGCCCGCGACACTGATGAACTTTGCTTTAAACGGCATCTGTTCCTTTTCGAAGGTGCCATTGCGTTTTTGCATTGGCACCGGATTCATCTTAGCGATACTGAGCGTGCTCGGCGCGCTTGCGCAGGTCCTGATGTATGCCACAGGCAGCGTCGAGGTGCGGGGATGGATATCCTTATTCGTGATGGTGTCTTTCGCCTGCGGCATCCAGCTATTTTTCCTCGGCGTGCTGGGCGAATACATCAGTCTCATTTTCGATGAGGTCAAGCAACGCCCGCTATATCTGCTCGACCGGCGACATTGCCGCAGCAATTCCTCGCCGCGTGACGATGCGGAGATGAGCTCCCGTTATTGAAGCAACCCGACGCGCGCGGATCTGGATTTCCCAACAATACCCTATCGGGGTGAAGCCTGATGAAACGGATTGATCGATGTCTACTGATATTTCAGCGGCTCCGCGCGCAGAACTGAGTGCGTCGCAGCTCGACGCGCTGGTGACCCGCCGTCAAAGTTCATTATTTCATGAAGACATCCGCGCTGAGGCTGCAAACATCGATCGGCTGATGCGCGGGCGCCGGGTCCTGGTGATCGGCGGTGGAGGATCGATCGGTTCCGCCACCACTCAATTGCTCTTGGAATACGGCCCGAGTAGCGTCCACGTGGTTGACCACAGCGAAAACTACCTAGCGGAGCTTGTCCGCCACCTGCGCGGCCGGCCGGGAGGGCTGCCGGATACCATCGATTTCCACGCATTGCCGATCGACTATGGGGGCCCGGTGATGGAACGGCTGCTTGCCGAGTCGGCGCCTTACGACATCGTGCTGAACTTTGCGGCCCTCAAGCACGTGAGATCCGAAAAGGATATCTATTCCGTTCTGCAGATGCTCGACACCAATGTCGTCAAACATATCCGCTTCAAGCAATGGCTGGCGCGCGGGATGCATGGCGCGCGCTATTTTGCTGTCTCCACCGACAAGGCGGCGAATCCGACCAGCCTGATGGGCGCTAGTAAGCGGCTGATGGAAGATCTTGTGTTCGAGGTTGCTACCGAAGCCGCGCTGGTTACCACCTCCGCCCGTTTCGCCAACGTGGCTTTCTCGAATGGCAGTCTGCTGCAAGGGTTCCGATACCGGCTCGAACGGTTCCAGCCACTTTCCGCGCCGAACGAGAGCAAGCGCTATTTCGTCTCGCACCAGGAGGCCGGCGAGTTGTGCATGCTTGCAGCGTTCTGTGCGCCGGACAATCACATCATTTTTCCGAGGATGGAACCGGAGACCGAATTGCAGTCGCTGCAGGATATCGCGGTCCGGATGCTAGAGGCGCACGGATATCGCGCGGAATTCTTCGATCGCGAGGACGGTGCGCGTCGCTGGCTCCGGGAACTAGCGGGCTCCGGTCGTTGGCCGGTGCTGCTCACTCCGCTCGACACCAGTGGCGAAAAACCCTATGAGGAATTCGTCGGAAAGGGCGAGGTGCCGATCGATATCGATTTGAAGACGGTGTCAGCGATCCGCCACATGACTAGCGTTGCGACGGACGGCCTATTCGAAAAGATTGCCACTGCTGTCAATGAGCCGACATCCACAATCGACAAGGCCAATATCGTTTCCATGATAAGCAGCCGGCTGGCCAATTTTCGCCATGTCGAATCGGAAAGGCATTTGGATCAGCAGCTATGACAGTCCATGAATACGACGGTTCGACCGCAGCCTTCGGGTTCCAAGGCAAGCCGCGATAATCACAGCTTTCACCATCGGCTCCCATTTCTTCACGGCAGGATTACTGCGCCTTTGCGGCGGGCCGGTGTGCGCGATCAGCTGATCGCGCGCTTCGCGCTCAACACCAGGATCCGGGTGCGCTCGCTCGATGATCTCCGATCAATGGATGAGAACTCGGTCGACCTCGTCGTGATGATTAGGGTTGCGCAATACATGACGCCGGAAGAACTGGATTCCGCCTTCGACGCGATACATCAGCTGCTGAAGCCGTCCGGCCGTTTTGTTCTCGGCGACAACCTGCCGCCCGGAGTCGGGATGATCAGAGACGTCCTGGCGCTGTTGCGTTTTGCGGCGACCCACGCTTTCCTGCGCGATGCGCTGATCGGGCTGATCAACACCGCACTGTCCGACTACCCGCAACTGCGTAACAGGATCGGCCTGCAGCGCTACAGTGAAGACGAGATGTTCGCAAAGCTCGGCGCGGCCGGGTTCGATGCCACGCGCGCGACGCGCAACACCGGGTACAATCCGTGGCGCATCACTAACCGAGGGTGGGCCGCTTTCTTGAACGCGCGATCAGCGCGTCGGCTCAACTCGCATCAACGAGGTCATGGCTGCGGGCGCGATCATTTTTAGCGAAACCGGTGCTCCAATCCGCGGGTTGCATGAAGCCTTCAAGATCAAGCTTCACACGCGTTTTTACCGCTGGTGGCAATTCGCCGACGGGATACACCTGTCCCGCTGCGATTGGCGAATCTCGTGGTAAGCACCGCCAGGTGATCTCCCATCATGGGGACAGTGGCGTACAACTGAATATCCAGAAACCTCAAGCACCTTGGCCTGGATGTAGCGGTGCCCGTGATAAACAATTAAAGCTATGGCACGCCTACTAACGCGCACTGATAGTCTGGAGGATTGAAGGCCGCCACGTCCTGACGGGGAGAACTGGGGCTTTGGGCTCCTGCGTCGCATCGAAATCATCTATCCTGCTCATCACAATGTCTGATAGCACTTTCCCGACATGGCACGAACCTAGACTAGGTGTTTAGTCCCAAGCTTTGATGGTGCATTCTTGTCGCACGATTCGAAGGATGCACTATGGGACAGGTTTTACACGGCTGCGCCACCACGACGGAGGCAGTCCGTCGAGCAACACAAAATAGTCAAGAGAGCCTGAGAGCACTCGCAAAGCGCCACGGGATCAACGAGAAGACTGTCGCGAAGTGGAAGCAGCGCGAGACCGTCGCCGATCGTTCGACTGGCCCCAAGGAAGCCAAGTCGACTGTCCTTTCCATCGAGGAGGAGGCGATCATCGTCGCTTTCCGGCGGCACACGCTGCTGCCACTCGACGATTACCTCTATGCGCTGCAGCCGACCATCCCGCATCTGACGCGGTCATCCCTGCATCGCTGCCTCCAGCGCCACGGCATCAGCCGATTGCCGGAGGTCGAAGGTGGCAAGCCCTCGAAGAAGAAGTTCAAGGCTTATCCGATCGGCTATTTCCACATCGACATCGCCGAGCTCCAGACCGCTGAAGGCAAGCTCTACCTCTACGTCGCAATCGATCGCACCAGCAAGTTCGCCTTCGTGCAACTGGTCAGGAAGACGGGAAGGACCTCAGCCTCGGCCTTCCTCGAAGCTCTGATCGCGGCCGTCCCCTACAAGATCCACACGGTGCTCACCGACAATGGGATCCAGTTCACCTTCCCGCCGCGCTATGCGGACGGCCCGACGGCAAGATACGTGACGCATATGTTCGATATGCGATGCCAGGAAAACGGGATCGAACATCGGCTGACCAAGATCAAGCATCCCTGGACCAATGGCCAGGTCGAGCGCATGAACCGCACGATCAAGGAAGCGACTGTCCAACGCTACCATTACGATCGACACGATCAGCTCGAAGCTCACCTTGCCGACTTCATCACCGCCTACAACCT
>NZ_JBBIAR010000123.1:0-14454 GCF_054185165.1 Bradyrhizobium sp. UFLA05-109
TCGAATGAGACATGATCAGACCTCCGGTTTCCGATGACGCAGCTTAGCTCCTCTGCGCCTCATTCATGGGATCTGTTAGTGCGACCGATGCCGTGGCCGCTGTCCCTGATGGAGATCGCGGATCGAGGCCTTATAAACGGGTTGCGCGATCGGAACGAACCGCATATTGGGGCGGGTGACCTCTTCGCAGATCGCGGCCTTGTCAGCGGCGTCGTTCTTGGCGCCTCGCCGCACGTAAGGTTTTACATAGGCCGGCTGAATCAATCTCACATCGTGTCCAAACCGCCGAATCTCGCGTGCCAGAGGTAAGCGGTGGCGCAGGCCTCAATGCCGACCACGCATGGCGCCAGCGAAGAGAAGAACGACATGATCTCGCCTCGCCGGAGGCTCTGGCGATTCGTCAGTGGCCTTTGCGATCAACCGCATGGATGTGAAATACATGCCTTCGAATGTCCACCCCAATTGTCCTGCCTTCCATTGGTGAATTGCTCTGTTAGCGGATCCGTACATCGTCCGTATATCGCCGGCCTAGAGGGAGCGGGGCCGTCTTTCCCATCATCGGCCGCTACGGGAGGAATTTCTGAACGAAACGTTGTTCATGTCGCTGGCCCAGGCCGCATTGCGCTCGGATGTTGGCGGCCCGATTGCAGCGATGCACGACCAAGCTCGCGGCTCGGATGGAAGATGCCTTCCGAATTCGCCTTCACCTGCCATCCGCAAGGGACTCTCGCGCTGCGCTATGCCGAACGCTCCGCGTCAACTCCCGTCACTACGACCGCCCAACCGGTCAAATCCAACCAACCTCGACATTCTTCAGAAGATTTAGCTGCGTCGGGCATTGCGCGCAGTCGCTGTTTGCCTGGTACTTCTTTAGAGACAGGGCAGGCCAAGCAGCGGCCCTCAATGAGCTTGAGCGACAAACACTATGATACCGGATAACGCACTGACGACAAGCGCATCGGGTGAAAACGCAAGTGGCCCCGCTATCCGCAAGCAAGCAAAACTTAAAGCTCCGCCACCCGCATCATCTCGAATCCATCTTCGGCGCGCGATCCACGTTCGAATTTAGGACACATGTCGGAAGATTTGCAAAATCGGCGCGGCCACTCAGATTGATGGCACACGTGTTTTTCGTGAGGCAAGGCGCCCGTCAGATTCCGAGACTGGCATGCCGATTGCTAGCACAGAAACCACCGCCGATGTGACGGTCAGGAGCTGTTGACGTGGACTGCCCCATCGGTCTCAATGAATTGGGACAATGTCTTGCAAGGCTGAAGTGGGGTCGATTGCTGCGTACATTACCAAGCTGTCAAGAAGTTGCTGCAGCTTTCCAACCAAGAAGCGGGGATATCTGCCGTGTTGAGCTTTGGTGCTGGGGGAACATTTTTACGATCAGATCATGATCAGGTGCGGCGGTTCCGGATGCTCCTCTCGGCCGCAGCCTCCCGCCGGGCGGACACTGGTCGAGTGTTTTTCGCTTCTGGATAATCGGTTCAGTAGAGGATCGCAATGCTTGTGCCACCCGCGACCGCGATTCGGTCCCGAGCGGAGTGGTCCACAGCATCATCAGATGTAGCGCAAGTTGTCCGCGTTGCGGTTCTCTCTGTTGAGGAGCACACTCTTCGAAGTCATCGAAGGATTGAAAAGATGAAGCGCGCCGCACCTTGTTCGCGTAGCCCCTGTGGCCCGACCGTCTTTGTTGGCAAAAATCGCCATGGCAACTGGGTTGCTCGCGAACAGAATGGATTTTTTGGCGGCATTTTCGTGAACCGCCCCCAGGCCTTCAAATACGCGTTGCTTGAGAACGGCCGCCGTCCAGGAAGCATCATCGAGGTGTCGCCCGAAATCGAACTCGATATTTTTCGCGAATCCGCAGATCTACGAAATGCGGCATTAGGCCTGACCTGACGAATTGATCTTTTCGCGCATCGTTAGAAGGCGCGCTAGCGCTCTCGTTCGATAGACAGCGTTTATGGCACGCAAGATTATCGAAGATCGCGGCTGCCAAAGACCTAGTTTAGGGTATTCCTTCCGATCATTTATCGCATCCTTAGGTAAGCCGCAGTCCATCGACCAGTCGATCGTCCGCTTCACCAGTCCTCGATGAGCGGTTCGGTGCGGTTTACGTGGACAAGCCGGGCTCGCCGCAGCGCGGCTAATGGCCGGTTTGGCCACGGCCTGTCCGATGAGGTCTTGTACGAGCGCCGATACTGCCTCCTCCATCTTACAGAAACTTTCTACCAAAGCTTTAGCGTCCCCAGCCGTCCGCGGAGTCTTCCTGCCAAGAAGGGATTTCATTGTAATCAAAGCGGAGCCGCCATGCCCGATGAGCCCAGTCAAATATTGGAGATCATCGATATGCTGGCCAGCGATGCAGCGTCGTGAAAGACCCTCCAAGCCACTGAGCAGAAGTCGATTTTTGGAACGGAGCGAGGCTTGAGACTGCTAGTTTTTCGGGGTTTGAAGGCCGCGAAGTTTGCAACTTCATTTTGGTGATTCTCTCGAGTCGTGATTGCGTGATCGCATCGAAGGGACGATGCGACCCAAGGAACTACGGAACACCGGACAGGCCGATCTTCTGCGTTCGCCGTTCGGGCCTTCGGCCATTGTTTCCGGCTCCGCCTATCTGTTTCTCCAACTTTCGGCCGTGGAATGCCTCACTAGCTTTGCCGACAGCCCGACCTAATACGCCCTTTGCTGACTTCTGCCCGGCGGTCAGACGGCCTCGCGGTCGTCTCGGTCCCGAGGGCGAAACCGGGCGGATCTCCCGCGGTAAGCTCAAGCGCCTCTTGGTGCCCAACCGCCGGATCTACGCTTCGCTTCCTTGATGGATCTGGACTTCGCGAAGTGTTGCCCGCTCGTCCGACGCTTGCGCTCATAGCCTTTTTTGTTCATCGGCTCGCACCTTTGATTCATGCTTCCTTCAGACCCGCCTCGCGACGACAGCCCTTGCGTTTCACTAACCCTTCACCACCATCGAGTTGGGTGGAAGACCTTCACTTCCGAGCCATTGAGCATGCCCGGCACACAACGAAGCCGCTGGCGCGGCATTGAATTTGTTGCTGGAGTGGGAGTCCAAGTGCCGTTGGTGGGTGGAGCCTCGAATCAATTGAACCCGTGTAGTCGGATCAACAATGACAGCGGCCAATAACATCTCGACACATCCAATGGGCGATGCCGGCGCGACCTTCTGCAATCCCCTCCCATTCGTAGAGAGCCGTTACCGGGCTTCTCGCGCCGGGGTTGTCATGAGTGGCTCCATTTGCCTTGATGCGCTTCATGCCAACGCAGCGTTATCAATGCGCATCAACAAGTCGGA
The DNA here is from genome assembly GCF_054185165.1 of Bradyrhizobium sp. UFLA05-109. Taxonomy (NCBI): domain Bacteria; kingdom Pseudomonadati; phylum Pseudomonadota; class Alphaproteobacteria; order Hyphomicrobiales; family Nitrobacteraceae; genus Bradyrhizobium; species Bradyrhizobium sp. UFLA05-109. Next base: position 3,320 of record NZ_JBBIAR010000123.1, read on the forward strand.
CCAGAACGATGCCAAGAGGTTGGCCGAAATGGCCAGCATGGGATGGTACCGGGAAGCTGCCGTGAAGGGGCGGAGAACTGGAAAACCCATTCGATGCTGGCAGCTCGAACCAAGCTGGTGAATCTGCGGCGGGACCTCGACAACCAGATGCGCGGTCTATGTAAGGGACTGGGAATAGTACTCGGCAAGGCCGGCTCGACCAACCTGGCTCCCAAAGTCGAGGCCGTGCTCGCTGAAGCGCCGAATCTAGAATATTTTCGCGCCGCAACTCCTTGCCCAGTTCTGTTCAACCGAGAAAATTGGAAAATGTGACCAAACGTTCGGCGAATGATGACCGTTCCTATTTGTCCCCTGACCGCTCTGTCCTTCGTCGTTACCTTCGACGACCTCAACGCTTTAGACATTCTGCCCACATTGGCGCCTATGTCGGCCTGACACCAAGACGTTATCAGTCGGGTGAGATCGATCGCACTGGCCGCATCCCAAGCGGCAATCACCAGGCTCGAACTTATTTATTCGAGGCCACGAACGTCCTGCTGACGGTTGTAAGACGAGGTTCTGCGCTCGAGCGCTGCTGCAGCAAGCTGGCCAAACGCATCGGCGCGCCAAACAAGGCAAGGTTGCCCTCGCTTGCAAAATGGCTGTCATCGACCATGCCATATGGACTACCGCATGAACCAGCCTTAAACGAACCGAGACCGGCCTTCGGCGGAACATGCGTCCCTGCCGGGACGGAAGGGTGTTGGCAATCTCGAAGTCTTCCCTGCGGGCGATACGCACCGCGCTTCGAGATGCCACACCTCTTGAACGCCAACATGCGGCGCTCCTGCATAGAGACGACCGCGGAAAGAACCATGAACCCGCAGTGGATCATTTTTGTCGATCGGGGTTAACATCGTGCCCGCGATTAAAGGACGGACGACTCCAAAGGCGTCGTTTGTGGCAAAGAAATGTATCGGACTCCCCGCATCAGCGCTTCCGGCGCCGATTTGGATCAGCACGAAGTTTGGCGCCTTGCCAGCCACCGACTCCGAACTGACGACGCCCAAGCTTGACCGCCGCCCGGAAAGGGTTCGTCGGGCTGGACCATGATGCCGCCGCCGCGGCTTTGGATCGAGCCGTCGGCCAGCATCACCTTCATCGTCTTGATGGAGCGGGCCAGCGCGACGGCCTGGTGGGCATTGGCCGAGATCGAAACTGCCGACGCAAGCAACTCGCGGGTAACACCAGTGCGCCCGCCAGCTCGGAGATGTTCGCCGATTCAGTAAGCTCTCCGCCGCGATCCGGGCCTTCTCGCCGGTCCACCATCGTCGCCGTCTCCCCCGGTAAAGAACTCGCCGCGACGATCGGAATCACCTTTGCCTGGCATCAAGCTTGACGTTTGCCATCGCGCCCCTCCACGCATCAGCTCTGTTCGCCTCTGTCGCTGGCAACCTCGCGATGGCGAGGTGGGGCTACATGGCGGTTCCCGTTAGCCATCGCAGCTTTGTTTCGTGCAAACGGGCAATGCAGAGCGGGTGGAATCGGCAAAGCGTAATGTGACAGTGCCTGCCCAACCTACCAAGACTGATAGCTTGTTTGGATAGATCTGATTGTGTTTGCTCGCCGCGTTGAACACGACGGCAGCCGCATCTTATAGATGATATGCTTCAGCTTCAGGGCAGAGGACAAGCGGACTACTATACCGGCTCTTGATCGGCAAAGCTCTCAACACGTAGACGGATAAGCGCATCGGAAGTAACGAGCGCTTCAACAACAACGGGTGTGTTAGACTAATGTTTCGACGTGCAACTTATGCCGATGCCCATGACATGGTTAAGATCTACAACCAGGCGCTGAAGCCCGGCATCTTTGCCGTAAGCCAAGTCATCTCCGATACTTACGAGGAACGCGTCGCCTGGCTTAGCGAACATCAAGATCCTTATCCTTCGTTTGTCTATGAGATCGAAAATGGTGCAGTGATAGGCTGGTGCTCATTGAGTCGGTTTTCCGTGCGCCCAGAATATACAGACGTTGCCGAAACGTCACGCTACATTGATGAGAATCATCGAGGAAAGGGACTTGGCAGGCTTATGCTTGCACACTTGATTGAAACAGCCACCGATTTGGGATTGCGTCTGCTGGTGTCGCGCGCATATGAAAGAAACATTCGAACCATAAAAAGCGCCGATCCTTTCGGATTCCGACGCGTCGCGGTGTTACACGAAGTGGCGCGCATTCATGATGAATGGCACAATGATGTTTTTTGGTGGAAAAGATTACGGTGACTCACACTCTGCGAGCTCCGATCGAGCAGGCCTTTCAAGATCGAATACTGTATGCGCATCGCGCACAAGCGCACTCTCGAGGACACTTGGCGACACCTCGGATTCCGCCGGGTCGGCGGACATGCCGAAACCAAGAGTGACCCGCGCATAATGCCCACGTCGACCTTCGCGGGTGGTGGATGATGGAGTTTCTTGGCCGCGGGGCAAAGGGAGCCGCCGACGGCGCTCGATATGCCCGACCAGTTCCTGGTTGAGCTTTGGTCCCACTGGCACGAGGCGCGCGTTTTGAAGAAGTTCGTGTCGCGGACGGTGATAACCAGCTCGATAAGCTCCACGTCTTGCAAGACCAAGCGAAGCGTCTCGCCAATGCGCACGCCGCTTCCGTACAGCAGCAAGAGGAGCGTGCGGTAGCTGGTACCTGAGGCCGGTGCCAAACCTCCAGGATCGAGGTCGCGTCCAGCAGGCGGCGCTGTTCTTCCGTGGAAAGATAGGGCGTTCGTTGCGGCGGCAGCTTCGGCAACGTTGTCGGCTATGGGGAGAATGCCGTGTACCCGCGGGTCACGGCGAATCTATAAAGGCCGCTCAAAGACCCTGTATCGTAGCATCCAGGTAGCACTGAGCGATCCTTTGCCTTGGAGGAATTCGGCTACTGCCTCGGGGGTGACTTCACCGATATCTCGATTGGCCATCGCTCGGCGGAACCCGCGGAGCAAAACCCGCAGCGGACTCGAAACGCATCGCCACTGACCGCTGCCTGGCCAACTAGGCGTCAACGACGACGTTGGTCAGCATCATTGGAGGTCTCCAGGTCGAACGCTCCGACCCCGCGAAGGGCCTCCATGCTCACCTTGGCGTAGATGCTGGTTGTCGCCGCGCCGCGGTGTCCCAAATGGTCTCCTTTCTCCTTTATCGACAGACCTTCGGCAAGAAGCTGAGAAGTGCAAGCGTCGCGCAACGCACGGCCGCCGCGTTGTGCGCGTCAATTCCAAGTGCAATAACTCTGCGGTTAGCGAAATCATAGATGCTCCCTGGCTTCAACGTCCGACGGGGCGCCTGCATGCCGAGGAATACTTCCGCGCACGATGACGGCGGCCGCACCGTGTCGACGGCGGGGTCACGCCAACAACCGAGAAATCGAAGAAGGTCGTCCGACATCGACCACTCTTCGCACCGCAGTGATAGCCCCCATTCTGGCGCTGACGCTCGGTCGCGATTCGTCGGAGCGCCTCGATATCGAGGCCCTCCGAAGCATGTGAACCGAGACGCGCGGAAGTCCACAACAGCTCGTTCCGCTCGAGTTTGAGAGAAGCTGCGGTCGCGTCGGCTTCTGCACAGTGGCGAAGGTACAGGCACCGGCTCGTCAGTGAATGGCGCGGCATCATCGTGGGGCACGGTCAAGCGGTCGAAATACGTCGTCTGATCCATAGCGAGCCTCCGTTGGGCAAAGGTTCGCTACCCAGACCTCTGATTATGTTGCGTGAACGATGCCCCAGTGCTCAGTACTCTCCGCAACTTTAGCTCCTTACACAACATGAATCTGGCCGCAACATAACGCGAAATATGTGATCGTGAACATACTTCGCGGTTCTGCGATCGCTACCGAGAATGGATCGAGACGATCTCTGCAGGCCCATGCGGAAGGCGCATGGTCCTGGAGAGAACCTGTTCATCGACTTCGCGGGCGACACTGTGCCGGTGTTCGACGCCGCGTCCGGCTCGCAGCGGTTGGCCCACGTCTTCGAGACGCGTGGGCAGGATCGCGGGCCGTAGTGCTCGGCCAGCTCCTGGTAGATGCGGTTGATGCCCCACGGGACGGATCGAGATCCTGTATAAGGGGATTTGCGTCGCTAGCCACGCCCGCTCATCTCGCGCGCAGCTACGGCTAGCCGCAGCGACGCCGCCTGCCGGCGCGGCAACGACATCGGCGCGACCGCCTATGGCTCGATCAAGTCGATCCTGCAGCACGGCCTCGATCGCGCCTACGCAAACGGAAGACCGCCGGACGGCCCACCGATGCGACACTGCAACATCCGCGGCACCGATTACTACCACTGAAGACAGGAGAGACGATGTTGACAGACCCTACCCACGACCGCCTCATCGGTCTCGGGCTCAATGCATGGCGAAGGCCCTCGACGAACAGTAGCAACAACCCGACATCTTGACGCTGGCCTTCGAGGAGCGTCTCGAACCGCTCGTCGACCGTGAGGCGACAGAGCGCGAGAATAAGCGGCTCGTCGCTCGACGGTGGCAAGCCTCCGGAAGAACGCTGTCGTCTGGGATATTGAAGATGAAGGCGCCGCGCGGACTCGACAGGCAGCTGTTCCAAAAACTCGTCGCCGGCCAGTGGATCGACCGGCACCAACACTTGCTCATCATCGGCCCGACCGGCGTCGGCAAGACCTGGATCGCCTGCGCCTTGGGCCACAAGGCTGCCGGGGCAACCGCTCCGTTCCCTATCAGCGGCTGTTCGAGGCGCTCGCCCTCGCGCGTTGCGACGGTCGCCATGTCCGCCTGCTCAGGACCCTGGCGCGCGTCGAGCTCCTGATCCTCGACGAGTGGGGACTTGCGCCGATGACGGCCGAGCGGCAACGCGACCTGTTCGAGATGATGGAGGACCGCCATGGTAGCGGCTACTGTTGTGACAAGCCAGCTCCCGGTCGAGCATTGGAATGCCGACGCCATCCTCGATCGCCTCGTGCGCAATGCCCGCCGGCTTCACCCTCAAGTGGGGAGAGCCTACGTAAAGCCGCCGCCAAGCGTCAGCCGCTTGACGACGAGCCCGCCAACTGACCTAGTGACGTCGTCGCGAGAGCCCGCCCCGAAAGGTGGCCGGGATCTTCGGCCCCCCCGGCCGGCTTCGCTCAGAATCCGCGGCCGACTTCGTTGGAATGCGCAAAACAGTGGTGCGCTTCATTCAGTTTGCCGCGCGGCAATTACTGTCCCGCAAGCTCGGCAGCAACTAAGGCTCTGATATCGTCATCAGAGATGTGCTTTTTTTGATCTGCCAAAGCTTTGAATTGCACGAAGGTCTGGGCTAAGGCGGCCTCTGAGCGCCGAAAGCCAAGCTCCTGCACCTTCCGTGCGAACGCATGGCGGCCGGAGTGCTTTCCCATCACAAGGGACGTGTGCTCGACACCTACACTCTCCGGTTTCATAATTTCGTATGTCTGCGCATTCTTCAATATGCCATCTTGATGGATGCCGGCTTCGTGCGCGAACGCATTCCTGCCGACGATCGCCTTATTGTACTGCACGGGAAACGAAGTTGCCTCGCTTACTAGTTTGGAGGCGCGAGCGAGCATCCGAGTTTCAATATTGGTCCAGTAAGGTATCACATCATACCGAACCTTGATGGCCATGACGATTTCTTCCAGAGACGCATTGCCAGCGCGCTCACCAATTCCATTGATCGTACATTCCACTTGTCGAGCTCCGGCGGAGATTCCAGCGAGCGAGTTCGAAACGGCCATCCCAAGGTCGTTGTGACAATGCACTGAAAACCGAACCCTATCAGAGTTTGGCACTCGTTCCTGCGCCATTCTAACCATTGCGCCGTATTCTTCCGGCATAGAATAGCCAACAGTGTCTGTTAGGTTGATCGTGGTAGCTCCAGCATTGATCGCTGCCTCCGTGCAACGGCATAGGAAATCGTGGTCGCTGCGCGTGGCGTCTTCACAGGTCCACTCGACATCATCAGTATGAGCTCTCGCTCTTGTGACTTGGGCGATCACCAACTCGTAAACCTGTTGCTCGTCCATCTGGAGCTTCCACTTCATATGAATTGGCGAAGTCGAAATGAACGTATGAATGCGGCCGCGCTTTGCAGGCCTAATCGCCTCGGCGCAACGATCGATGTCTTCGGGCTTGGCACGCGAAAGTCCACATACCACGGCATTCCTTGTCTGTTTAGCAATCGCATGTACTGCTGTGTAGTCTCCTTCTGATGCGGCTGGATACCCCGCTTCTATGACGTCAACCCTCATATCGTCGAGCATCTCTGCGATCTGAAGCTTTTCTTCCAGGGTCATTGTCGCTCCTGGCGACTGCTCACCGTCACGCAACGTTGTATCGAAGACAATGATTCGTTCCCTCTCAGAGGTCGGGGTTATAGAAGCCATAGAATCGTCCCTTCTACTTTCTCAGTTGTGTTCATGAAACACGATGGCCAACGTCGTAGGCAGGTGACAGACCCCAACGGGATCGAGTTCACTCTCGGCGAGACCAATGGAGCATCGTCGCTTCGTACTAGTCGGCTTCGTATCCGAGACTGGTGCTGCGGTTGTGCCTGATTCGGCGACTTCTTTCTGGAGGCGACCAAAGACGAGCAATCCAAAACCTCTACATGCGTACGTTGGCGTAAGCAGGTTCTTCGACGCTGTCGGCTCCTCTTGCTAGTTGTCGCGGACCTACTGTGCTCTCGCGAGGCGGCGAATTGTGTTTGACCGCCCTTTCTGCCACTAGGCGCAACGCTTCTCTTGTTCAAGAGAAGCTACAATGGCGACCTCGCGGCGTATACTATCGGCTCTGATAGTTCACGCGAGAGAAGAAGGCGTAGCGATGCCATCGTAGGGCGGCTCTGATACGCACACTCGCTCGCCAGCTAGAGACGAACTTGACGCACAATCCCCTGCCCCTGAGCCAACGACGCCAGCCCTCCTGGCATGTGATGGCGAACGGTAGGAAATACGTCGAGCGAACTGTTCCCAAACCTCTCCCTCAGCTGGCTTAGCGCGCAGCCCCCTCGTCGCTGAAGCACTGGGCCGTTTCCGCTAGGAAGCCGACCAGATCGGGCCGATGCTCTTGCCGCTTGTCGATGGAATTATTAAGGCAGGCCGCATCAGAACACGCTATGTTCGCCGCCGGCCTCGCCGGCAAAGGATGCGGCGCTGAGCGACCCGAGCTGCCGCGCTTCGTGGCTGGCGCTGCAATTGCCTCTCGGTCAACTCGATCCTCGAAAACGGGCTCGACCGAATTCCCGTTCCAAAATCCCCAAAGCGTGAGCCGAGCGGATCCGAATTTAATCCTGACGATAGAATTCGTCGAACCGGATGGCCGGCGAGCCCTGGAAATCATGAGGGCCCATAGCCAAGCTCCTTCCCTCGGGCCAGCGCTTGGATCTCTGATTCTGAATAGCCAACACTTGTGAGGATCGAAAACGTGTCGCCGCCCAGCGATGGAACCACGCTGACCGGTCCTAAGCTGTCCCGGTCGAACTCGATCGGCAGCGCAGGTACATCGATTGCGTGATGCTTCTCATCAACCATCGTAACCAGCCCGCCCGGACGACGGACGTGCGGATCGTTGAGCAGTTCCTCCGGCGCGTTGATCGGTGCGAATGGTATGCTTTTATGGTCAAGCTCTACCATGAGATATTCAAGGTCGTACCGCCGCAGCCGTTCCGCGAGTAGCGGTAACAGCCGAGGGCGAGCATCAATGCGCTGCTGAAACTCAACGAGGTCCGGATCAGCAAGCAGCGCATCGAGGCCAAATGTGCGGCAAAAGGTTTTCCATTGACCATCGGTGGTCACCGCGACGAAGAGCCGTTTGTTGTCTCGGGTGGCGAAGATGTCATAGACAGGCCATGGCACGCTTCGCTGCGACATCGGCGGCGCAGGTGCGCCCGTGATCTGGAACTGGACGATGTGTTGCGCCACAGTAAAAAGGCAATTTTCAAAGAGCCCGATGCGCACTTCGGAGCCCTTCCCACTCATCTCCCGTTCGCGCAGTGCGGCGAGTATTCCGATTACTCCGAACATCCCGCCCATGATATCATTCACAGAAGCACCGACTCGAAGCGGCACCTCACGGGAACCGGTCATATACGCAAGCCCAGCCATCATTTGTACAACCTCATCGAGCGCGGGGCGATGTTCATACGGGCCGCTTAGGAAACCTTTGTGAGCTGCGACAATGAGCTTTGGAAAACGCTGGGTCAGACTGGCCGCATCCAATCCACATTTCCTTATCGTCTCGTCCTTAAAGTTCTCGATGAAAGCATCCGAACGTTCGAGAAGACGGAATAGTGCGTCTTTTCCCGATTTGGTGGTCACGTCGAGAACGAGGCTTCTCTTTCCGCGATTGAAAAGCGGAAAAAAACTCGCCCCCATACCCATGAGCGAGCGGGTTTTATCGCCGTCAGGTGGCTCAACCTTGATGACATCCGCACCGAGTTGAGAGAGTATCATCCCACAGGAAGGCCCCATTATCATGTGACTCATCTCGACTATCTGAATGCCGTGTAACGGGAAGTTATGCATTCCGTCCTCTCGCCCAAATCATAAGCTAACATGATATCTCGCGGCGTGTTCACCGCCGTGACCACAGCCCACTACCCGGATAGCGAGTGCAGGTCGATCCATTTTGGCAAACACCTCGCTCGACGAGCTTGCCGGACGAGTGGGATCTAGGCCGGCCGAGAGTCGGATCGACCCGGGCGGCTCGATCCAACCGGGCTCCCTCCAAGGTTTCCAAGATGATTGGTACATCAAAGATGGTCGGGTCCACTATCGTGCGGGAAGCAGCTGGGTCGGACGTCGGGCGGAAGTCCGCGTACGGTGCTCAGCGGCCGAAAGCTCGTGCGACTTGTGATGTTCATGGATGAAGACTCCGGCTAAACCTCTAAACACTTCCGAGGCGTACGCGTCAGAACCTCGACGCGCGACTCGGTGACGCTGAATGATTCACTGATGACATAGCTGATCCAGTTGCCCAGCATGAGCCGAAAAATCGTGTTTGGCTTCAGGTCTGTCAGGCCGTCATCCGCGAGGCTCGCGGTCTTCCAGATCCGATCGATGCAAATGGGATACCAACACCGCTTAAGCTTCTCGATACCGATGTTTTCAATCACGCAGCATAAGGCATTAGCGATGTCGCTGCGGGTGCCTCTGGGCCGGACTCTTTCCAGTGTGGCTTCCAAATCTGCAATCAACTCCTCATGGACCCAGGCGGTCGGCCGGCGCGCCTGTTGAAAGAGCGCGCATGATCGCGTCGACGTAGCCATGGCGATTTCCGCTAAGTCCGATATTGATCCGTGGACGATCGTGAAATACATCCTCGCTCCAGAGAGAGCGCGGCATATCAGAGCGCGGCGACCAACACCTCAAGAGCGTTAGCATTCCCGTCGCGGCCTGCGCATCATGTTCCGCCGTCCGATTTTAGCTTTCATTGCGGCACCCCTGCGCGGATGCTCCGCTATCGGGAAAGCCTGTGCTCCTTCCGATTGGCATTGTCTTCGCTCCATTGTGGTTCTTGCATGAAAGCATCCGCCCCCCATCGAGAGACTGCTGCAACGCCTTTGGTATGCCGACTTCTCTTTCTTTAAGCGACACTACAACGCGGGGGCTTCGGCGCATACTATCAACTTTGCTAGTTCTACCTGACGATCGCTCGTCGTCATTCAAGCTACCGTCGTCTGATAGAGTAGCGAGTTCTTTCTGAAGGGCTCGGCAGATGCCAGACTGGTTGGCACCAGGTCGAGCCCGCTCGATCGGAGAGACAAGCAAGACCATGCTGAACCCCTAGCACGAAGTACCAGAGTGGATCCTGATAAAGTTGTGTTTAGGGAAGCTCTCCAGGAAAATGGCTGCCAGAACTGTCTGAGTCACAAAGACGGACATTGCGACGAAATCGCCCGACGAATGATCCATACGTCCTTCTACGGCAACTAGACGCCATTAAATGCAGCTCTGAATTTTCACAGCATGATATAAGGAAATCGGCGTGACCGAGAGTCTAACTAACAAACCGGTCTCCGACACGGACGAGGTTCGCTTTTGCCCATCGTAAAAGCTACCCAAGCAGATCACAAGCAGTTTGTGACTTGCCTGGAGAGACAGTCTATCGTGTCTTCCTCCGAAGTGTGCGCTACAGGGCCAATGTCATCTAAGATGATCGAGTCGATCGACGTCACGACACCATAAGCCTCTCAAAAACCAAGATGTCATATTGTTTTCCACGATGGCAAAAGACCTCGGGAAGGCATCCAGCGAGCGAAAATCCACATTTCTTTTCTGCGAAGGAAGCAATTTCGGGTACACCATTAAATAACATTGAAAAAATGCAGCGCAGATTGAGCGTAGTTGCCCGGTCCAGAACTGTCTGCGCAAGGGCCGCGCCAATTCCCTTGCGACGAAACGTTTCTTGAACATAAAGCGACATCTCGGCTGTATGCTTGACGTCTTCCCTGACGCGATACCGAGTCAGTGCCGTCCAGCCGACCACGACTCCCTTCTCCACGCACGCATAAGACTCAAACGACGGCGGCGATTCGAACAGATACTCCTTCATTTCTTTGACCGTCCAGGGACGCGATCCTTGGGTCGATTCCCTTGCGCAACATGCAGCGTTATAGATGTCTGTCACGCTTGGCAGGTCACCTGATCGTAACGGTCGCACTTCGTACGACATAAGACATCCTTCTGTTTTTTGCCTCGCACAGCATCCCACAGTTGGTTGTACAAAGGGCAACGAAGAGCGGGATAGGCAATAAAGCCAACGTGACTGTGCCAGCCTCTTTAGCTCGCGGCAACCTACCAGAGCTGATAGCTTAATTGGCCAGATCTGATTGTGATCTGCTTGCGTATTTCAGTTGCTGGAGATCCAGCAAATATCGGACTCGCCTTCACGATACCTGAGGTGGTGCCGTAGGGGACGACAGGCACGCCTGGAACGCGTTGATGCCCCCAATCTCGCCGAGAACGAACGCGCGCTACCAGAAAGTGAAGGGCGTGATTGTACCAGTCGAGTGACCGACATTTATCCATCCTGGCACTCGCGCGCAAGGCGGAGACTCTGAACAGCGCACCGCGGCCGAAAAGCGCGCCTACATCCGTGATTGTCGGCCCGTCCGGGCCCTCCATCGCGGAA
>NZ_JBBIAR010000124.1:0-14428 GCF_054185165.1 Bradyrhizobium sp. UFLA05-109
GGCGTACCGTTGAGGGTGGGAGCTCGATTTACGTAACACTGTCATACCCCGCGAAGGCGGGGTATCCAGTACGCCGCGGCTTCTCGGTTGAACGGAGATGCTGAGGCGTACTGGATCGCCCGGTCAAGCCGGGCGATGGCAGCGAAACTGGACAAGATGCCCCGCTATAAGCTCACCATCGAATATGACGGCGCGCCATTCTGTGGCTGGCAGGTGCAGGAGACGCTGCCTTCGGTGCAGGGCGCGCTCGAGAGGGCCGTGAAGGCGATGTGCGGCACGGACGTGCGCGTGCATGGCGCGGGCCGCACCGATGCCGGCGTGCACGCGCTCGGCCAGGTCGCGCATGTCGATATCGAAAAGCCCTTTGCGCCGGATCGCCTTCGCGACGGCCTCAATGCGCATCTGCGTCCCCATCCGGTCGCGGTGCTCGAAGCCGAGATCGTGCCTGAAACATTTGAAGCGCGCTTCTCGGCCATCAAGCGCCACTACCGCTATCGGATCGTCAACACTCGCGCCAATCTCGCGCTCGACGTCGGCCATGCCTGGCGCGTGCCGCGCAGGCTCGACACCGACGCCATGCATGCTGCCGCGCAGCGCCTGATCGGCAAGCACGATTTCACGACCTTTCGCGATACCGAATGCCAGGCCAAGTCGCCGGAGAAGACGCTCGATCAGCTCGACGTCTTGCGCGACGGGCGCGAGGTGACGATCCTGACCTCGGCGCGCTCCTTCCTGCACAGCCAGGTCCGCTCCATGGTGGGTTCGCTGGTCTGGGTCGGCGAAGGCCGCTGGACCGCCGATGATCTCGCCGCAGCCCTGGCCGCCCGCAGCCGCGCCGCCTGCGGCATCGTCGCCCCGTCGCAGGGGCTGTATCTGGTGAAGGTGGATTATTAGTTGGCTAATCGCTTTTGCGCCCCGACGTCATGGCCGGGCTTGTCCCGGCCATCCACGACCTTTCTTGCCCGAGGCGCCAAAGAACGTGGATGCCCGGGACAAGCCCGGGCATGACGGTTGAGTGAGCGGCAAAAGCAGAGCAAAAAGTCGGACGCTACCCAAAATACCGCGCCAAAATTCCGCGATAGACCTTCGTCAGCTTCTCCAGATCCGCCACCGGCACGCGTTCGTCGACTTGGTGCATGGTCTGGCCAACGAGGCCGAACTCGATCACCGGGCAATAGTTGGAGATGAAGCGCGCGTCGGAGGTGCCGCCCGACGTTGACAGCTCGGGCTTGCGTCCCGTGACCTCCTCGATCGCGGAGACCGCGAGATCGGTGAACGGGCCAGGCCTGGTGACGAACACGTTGGAGTTCGACGGCTCCCAGACGATATGGGCGCGGATGCGGTTGCCGCAGGCTTTGGCCAGACGTGTCTCGACCAGCTCACGCAGGCTCGCTTGCGTGTGGTTGTCGTTGTAGCGGATGTTGAACTTCGCGCGCGCCTGGCCGGGAATCACATTGTAGGCGGTGTTGCCGACGTCGACGGAGGTGAATTCGAGGTTGGAGGCCTGGAATTGCGCGCTGCCGTGGTCGAGCGGCTCGTCGGAGATCGCCACTATCAGGCGGGAGATATCGGGCACGGGATTGGAGGCGCGGTGCGGATAGGCGACGTGGCCCTGCCGTCCTTCGACATGGAGCGTGCCGGATTGCGAGCCGCGGCGGCCGACCTTGATGGTGTCGCCGAGCGTCTCGACATTGGATGGCTCGCCGAGCACGCAATGATCGAACTTCTCGCCGCGCGCCGCGGCCCATTGCAGCAGCTTGATCGTGCCGTTGATCGAGACGTCTTCCTCGTCGCCGGTGATCAGGAAGGAGATTGATCCCTTGCTATCGCCCCGCGGCTTGCCGCCATTGGCCGCGAGATGCTCCAGCACCGCGGCCACGGAGCAGGCGATGCCGCCCTTCATGTCGACCGCGCCGCGCCCATGCAGAACGCCGTCCTTCACTTCGCCGGAGAACGCACCGACGCTCCAGGCGCTTTCGTCGCCGGGCGGCACCACGTCGGTATGGCCGGCAAAGGTGATGTGCGGTCCGTCGCTGCCGATCCGCGCGTAGAGGTTATCGACGTCGGCAAAGCCTGCCTCGGAGAAGGTCACGCGGTGGCAGGTGAAGCCGGCTGCTGTGAGCGCCTTTTCAAGCACCCCCAACGCACCGGCATCGGCCGGGGTTACCGAGGGGCAGCGGATGAGATCGCGGGCAATGGAGAGAGCATCGGTCATGCCCCCCGCTTAACATGCATGCCGTCGGGCGGGCTAGCACTGTGCGGGACGAATTCGAGCTCGCTCTGCTGGTGCCAACCGCTCCCGCGCGGCAGGGCCGACGCGCCGCTGTGGCGTGTCCGGGTCTGGATTTTGGGCAGCGGATTGGGACCGAAGAGATTCGTGTGCGGTGTGCCGCGCAGGCAGCCTATCTCGACGAAACCCCAGATGCTCAGTGCCAGCGCGGCCAGGGCAAGCGGCAGTTCGATTGGCGCAGCGGGGAGTTGCGCGGCAACATGCGGATAGAGAGCGGGAAAGACGATGAAGGCAAGCGACCACCATCCGCTCTTGTCACGGTCATGCAGTCGCTTGATCGAGGTCGCGAGGTAGACCCACAGCAAGAGACCGCTCAAAAGCAATCTCGTGAGCAAGAGGGGCAGGCCGGCCATTGTCAGCGACCGGTAGGTTGCCGGATCGAGGAATTCGAGCGCATCGAGCTTGAAACTCCAGGGGCCGCCGAAAAGTCCGCGGATGCCCGCGACGATGGTGATCAGAAGCAGCATCCCGCAGATGATGACCAGCATCGCCAGCCAGAACCTGGCGCGGTTGATACGGCCTTCGATTCGGAACAGAAGCCAGATCCAATCCATGGCAAATCTCCGGGCGGCAGGGTCGCCCGGTTGTTGGTCGCGATAGAGGGAGGGTGGGTTCGATCGGCTATCCGACCCGTCATCCTGAGGTGCTCGCGGCACGCGAGCCGCTCAGGGTGACGGTGAGGGATTGCAGTTCGGGGACTGAACTCAGTCCCGCAGCAGCTCGTTGATGCTGGTCTTCGACCGCGTGCGCTCGTCGACGCGCTTCATGATCACCGCGCAGGCGGTGCTCGGGCCAATCTGGCCGTTCTTCATCGGCTTGCCGGGCAGCGCACCGGGCACCACCACCGAATATTCCGGCACCTCGCCGACGAAGACTTCGCCGGTCTCGCGGTCGATGATCTTGGTCGACGCGCCCAGAAACACGCCCATCGCCAGCACTGCGCCCTTGCGCACGATCACGCCCTCGGCGACTTCCGAGCGCGCGCCGATGAAGCAGTCGTCCTCGACGATCACGGGCTCGGCCTGGAGCGGCTCGAGCACGCCGCCAATGCCGACGCCGCCGGAGATGTGCACGCGCTTGCCGATCTGCGCGCAGGAGCCGACGGTCGACCAGGTGTCGATCATGGTGGACTCATCGACATAGGCGCCGAGATTGACGAAGGACGGCATCAGCACGACGTTGCGCGCGATGAAGGCCGAGCGGCGCACGATCGCGCCGGGCACGGCACGGAAACCGGCGTCGCGAAACCGGTTCTCGCTCCAGCCGTCGAACTTCGAGGGCACCTTGTCCCACCACGAGGCCTTGCCGGGGCCGCCGGGAATGGCGCTCATGTCGTTGAGGCGGAAGGATAGCAGCACCGCCTTCTTCAGCCACTGATTGACCTTCCACTTGCCGCTCGCCTCGCGCTCGGCGACGCGCGCTTCGCCCTTGTCCAGGATCTCCAGCGCATGATCCACGGCTTCGCGCACCTCGCCCTTGGTCGAGGTCGAGATGCTGTCACGCGCATCGAAGGCGCCGTTGATGGTGGATTCGAGGGCTTGGAGGGACATCGGGATTTCCTCAAGGCGGGAAGGATTTGTGACGGATTGGGGGGCTTTTTCGGGATTTGGGGGGGCGGAGTCAAGCTTGGTTCGCCGTCATCACCCGCGAAAGCGAAAGCGGGTGATCCAGTACGCCGCGGCGGATGTGATGAATCGAGATAGCAGTGATTACTGGATACCCCGCTTTCGCTTTTCGCGGGGTATGACGCCTCATCGGGGCTTCACAGTCGCAACGGCCTCAGCGCGACAGGCTCGCCAGAAACCCGGCGAGATCATCCGTGACATGGTCGACATGGGCCGCATCGCGGCCTTCCAGTTCCCAGTCCTCGCGGACCACTTCCTTGGTGCCGTCGGGCACCACCAGCACCGTGGTCATGCCGAGCTCGTGCGGAACGGTGAGGTTGCGGGCGAGGTCCTCGAACATTGCGGCCCGGGTCGGATCGACCGCGTGCAGGTCAAGGAATTTCTGGTAGGTCTGCCGCGCCGGCTTCGGCTCGAACTCGGCCGCGATGATGTCGAACACGGCATCGAAATGCGTGGCGAGTCCAAGCCGCGACAGCACGGCATCGACATGATCGACCGAGCCGTTGGTCAGGATCAGCTTGCGCCCCGGAAGTTTCGCGATCGCCTCGCCGAGCGCCGGGTTCGGCTCCAGCGGCGAGTGGTCGATTTTGTGCACATAGGCGAGGTAGTCGTCGGCGCGCACGCCGTGCAGGGTCATCATGCCGCGCATGGTGGTGCCGAAGCGGCGGTAATAATCCTTCTGGATATTCCGCGCTTCCTCAGCCGTCACGTTCAGCCAGCGGCAAACGAACTCCCCGATCCGCGCATCGACCTGCTGCCACAGGCTGACGTGATGCGGATAGAGGGTGTTGTCGAGGTCGAACACCCAGGTGTCGATGTGGGTGAAGGGGCGGGGTGGAGTCATCTCAGCATTCTCGTCTCGTCGTCCCGGGGCGCGCGAAGCGCGAGCCCGGGACCCATAACCACAGGGAGCAGTCGTATGCGTGATCGTCGTTACGCCTCGCCGCCAAACTCAATCCTGTGGTTATGGGTCCCTTCGCCGGGACGACAGTGGGGTTTGTGGCACCTGCGTTCTGATCACGGCGCAATTTCTCACGGCATCGCAAAGCGCAGCGTCTTGCCGCCGCTACTCATGTCGACCGTGCCGAATCCCGTCGCTGCGAATCCCCGTGCGCCGCAATCGGTCTGCTCGTTGGTCTCGAACTTGGTCTCGCGCGTGCAAAGCTGCTTCTCGCCGCCCCAGTTCAGTGGCTTGTCCGTCAGCTTGATGGTGCGGTTGTCGGCATCGACGGCTTCTGCAAAGCTGAAAATCTGTTTCGGCTGGCCCGCCACGTCGGGGTGCAGGCACTTGCCGGGATCGATACGGTACCAGCCGCGGCTCGTCACCGCCTTGCCGTCGTCGGTCGCGACCGCCGCCATCACCCTGTGCGGGGTATCGTTGCACCAGGTCAGGCCGCTCGTTGACGGCGTCTGCACCGCGTCGACCATGGTCTTGAAGAGGTTTGGCGACTGCATGACGTCGGACGGCAGCCCGCGGCTCTTCAGGAAGGCGGCGAGGGCTGATTGCGTCTTCGGACCGTCGACGCCGTCGATTGCGCCCGCGTCATATCCGGCGATCGCCAGCAGGCGCTGAATGCCAGCGAGCCGGGCCTGCTCGTCGTCATACTCCGAGTCCTCGGCGAGATAGGCGACGAGGTTGCCGTCGTCGCCTTGCGTCGGCGTCACCTGGGTGAAGGCGGCTTGCGTCTGCCCGCTACGGCATTGGCGCGCGGCCGCGATGACGAAATTCTCCTGCGCGATGCACAGCATGTCGCTGCCGTTCTGCGGGATCGGCGAGGCGCCATAGACGCCGAGCGCGCGGGCATGGAGCAGGATGCGGTCGGCGGTCAGCGTGCCCTGCACCACCACGCGGCAGGTGGCGGGATCGATCCGAAACCAGCCGCGCGTCGCGGTCGCCGCCTTGTCGTCGATGCCGATCGCGGCTTCCACGACGTAGGACATGCGATTGCAGATCTTGAGGTCGGCGAGAGCCGGGGCGGCGGAGAAGATGAAAGACACCGCCGCTGCCGGCAGTGACGTCAGGAAGCTTGCCAAGGCTGAGCGACGGTGTCGCCTCGTTCTCTGCTCGTCATGCTCGGGCTTGTCCCGGGCATCCACGTTCTTTGTGCGGGCCGAAACGTCGTGGATGGCCGGGACATTTTCGCGAAGACGCGCTTCGCGCTCTTGCCCGGCCATGACGACTCGCTTTTGCCCTTCGTCCGTCACTTGTGGATCAGCGTTCCCGTGCCCTGGTTGGTGAACAGCTCGAGCAGCACCGCGTGCTGCATCTTGCCGTCGATGATGACGACGCCCTGCACGCCCTGTTCGAGCGCATAGATGCAAGTCTCGACCTTCGGGATCATGCCGCCCGAAATGGTGCCGTCGGCGATCAGCTTTCGCGCATCCTTGATCGACATCTCGGGGATGAGTTTCTTCGACTTGTCGAGCACGCCCGGCACGTCGGTGAGCAGCAGCAGGCGTTTTGCCTTCAGTGCGCCCGCGATCGCGCCGGCAAAGGTGTCGCCGTTGACGTTCAGCGTTTGGCCGTCATGCGATGTGGCAAGCGGCGCCAGCACCGGAATCAGCTCATAGCCGATCAATTGGTTGAGCAGCGTGAGGTCGACCTTTTCGGGGTCGCCGACGAAGCCGAGATCGACCACCTTCTCGATGTGCGAATCCGGATCCACCATGGTGCGCGTCGTCTTGGACGCCTTCACCATGTTGCCGTCCTTGCCACAGAGCCCCACCGCCTTGCCGCCGGCATCATTGATGTAGCCGACGATCTGCTTGTTGACCGAGCCGGCGAGCACCATCTCGACGACCTCGATGGTCGCGGCATCGGTGATGCGCAGGCCGGCGGCGAATTCGGAGACGATGCCGAGGCGCTTGAGCATGGTCGCGATCTGCGGCCCGCCGCCATGCACGACCACCGGGTTGATGGCGGTCTGCTCCAAGAGCACGATGTCGCGGGCAAAATTCTTCGCAGTCTCCTCGTCGCCCATGGCATGGCCGCCATATTTGATGACGATGGTTTCTTCGTCGTACTGCTGCATATGCGGCAGCGCTTCGGACAGGATGCGGGCCTGGTCGAGCGGGGAGATTTCGGTCATGGGGCGGATCTCGCTGGCGGGACTAACGCGGGTTCGCGTTCTATCCGATTGGCGGGCGAGGCGCAAAGCGTGCGTTGTTACCCTCTCGCCTTGCGGGAGAGGGTGCCGAGCGAAGCGAGGCGGGTGAGGGGTCTCTATCCGCGAATGACCCTAACGAGAAGTGAGCGCCGATAGAACCCCTCATCCGGCGCTTCGCGCCACCTTCTCCCGCAAGGGGAGAAGGAAGAGGGCACTATTTCCGCGCCACCACCGCCGCCACGCTCACCGCCAGCCAGCTCAAAATCATCAGCGTTCCGCCGGTCGGCGCCGCATATGGAAACAGCGAATGGCCGGCATATTGGCGCAGCGTCAGGTCGCCTGCGAACAATACCGCCGCAATCACGAAGCCGAAGGCGGCGACGAGGCCAATTCCGCCGTGCAGAAGGCCGCGCGCGAGCAGCGCCGTCGTCGCGAATATGGCAGTTGCGTGAAACAGCAGCATCGAGCTTGCGGTGGCGAGCCGGCTTGCCTCCGTGCCGTGGGCGGAGGCTGCGGCCAGCGCCACGCCGGCGGCGCCCATCAAACCGGCAAGTCCGATCAACAGGCGCAATGCAGGCATCACGACGCCCGCTCTTCCAGGAGCCGCGCCATCGCGGCGCGCAAGCTCTCCATGCCGGTCGAGCTGCGCGATGAGGTCGCGAGCACGTTCGGAAACGCGGCCGGGTGCTTTGCCAGCGCCGCTTCCGTTTCAGTGATGCGGCTGGCGAGCTCCGAAGCCTTCACCTGGTCGGCCTTGGTCAGCACGATCTGGTAGCTGACGGCCGAGCGGTCGAGCATCTTGAGGATTTCGAGATCGACGTCCTTGAGGCCGTGCCGCGCGTCGATCAGCACATAGACGCGCGCCAGCGACGCGCGACCGAGCAGGAATTTGTGGATAAGCTCGGTCCAGGATGCGACCTGCGTCTTCGGCGCCTTGGCATAGCCATAGCCGGGCATGTCGACGAGCCGCAGGCCGGTGTTGTCGGGGCCCTCGAAGAAGATCAGCTCTTGCGTCCGCCCCGGCGTGTGCGAGGTGCGCGCGAGATTGTTGCGGCCGGTCAGCGCGTTGATCAGGCTCGACTTGCCGACATTGGAGCGCCCGGCAAAGGCGACCTCCAGCCCCGCCATCGGCGGCAGCGTTTGAATCGAGGGCGACGCCCACACGAACCGCCACTCGCGCGCGAACAGCTTTCGCCCGGCTTCGATCAGCCTCGCATCGTTGTCGTCATTCATGCGAAGCTCATTGTTTCGCCGTCATTCCGGGGCGATGCGACGGGACCGCGGAGCGCGGCCCGGAGCATCGAACCCGGAATCTCGAGATTCCGGGTCTGGTGCTTCGCACCATCCCGGAATGACAGGGTGAGAGGCTACGTCGCCTTCTTCGCGAACGTCGCCTTGAGATTGTCGAACAACTCCACCTTCACGCCGTTGCGGCGCATGATGAAGCTCTGCTGGATCACCGAGAGCGTGTTGTTCCAGGCCCAGTAGATCACGAGACCCGCCGGGAAGCCCGCCAGCATGAAGGTGAAGATCAGCGGCATCCAGTCGAAGATGATCTTCTGCGTCGGATCCGGCGGCGTCGGATTCAGCTTCATCTGGAACCACATCGTGATGCCCATGATGATCGGCCAGATGCCGAGCGCGAGATAGTGGCCGAACACCGGGATCGCGGTCGGATCGAACGGGATCAAGCCGAACAGCGTGAACAGGTTGGTCGGATCCGGCGCCGAGAGGTCCTTGATCCAGCCAATGAAATGCGCGTGCCGCATCTCGATGGTGACGAACAGCACCTTGTAGAGCGAGAAGAACACCGGGATCTGGATCACCACGGGAAGACAGCCGGCGACCGGATTGATCTTCTCCTTGCGATAGATCTCCATCATCTCCTGCTGCTGCTTCACCTTGTCGTCGGGATAGCGTTCGCGGAGCGCCTGAAGCTGCGGCTGGATCGACTTCATCTTCGCCATCGAGGCGTAGGACTTGTTCGCCAGCGGGAAGAACAGCAGCTTCACGATCACGGTCACGAGCAGGATCGAGATGCCGAAATTGCCGAAGAAGCGGTAGAAGAAGTCGAGCCCGAGGAACATCGGCTTGGTGATGAAGTAGAACCAGCCCCAGTCGATCAAGAGATCGAAATGGTTCAGCCCCAGCTCCTTGTTGTAGCCGCCGAGCCCGGCGAACGGGAACACGCCGACGACGCCGGCTTCCTTGGCACCAGCAAACAGCCGTGCATTCGCCGTCGCGGTGCCGCCGATCGCAACCGTCACGGCATCGAGCAGATAGTCGGTCTGGTAGGTGTGCAGGTTGCCGGTGGGGTTCGACGAGAAGCGGGCCTGGAGCTGGGCGTTGGTGTCGGGCAACAGCGCCGAGGCCCAGTACTTGTCGGTCATGCCGAGCCAGCCGTTGGTGGCCTTGAAGTTCACCTGCTTGGCTTCGTCGATCTTCTTGTAGGCGTATTCCTGCAGGCCGTGGTCGCCGAGATAGCCGATCAGGCCTTCATGCAGGATGTAATAGCCGGAGACCTGCGGCGTGCCGTGGCGCGAGATCAGAGCGAAAGGATAGAGCGTGACCGGCGCGTTGCCGACATTGCTCACCTCGTCCTTGATGGTGAAGAGATAATGGTCGTCGACCGAGATGGTGCGGCGGAAGTTGAGGCCCTCGCCATTGTCCCATTTCAGCACCACCGGCGTCGACGGCGTCAGGCTGCCGCTGCCGTCCTGCTGCCAGACGGTTTGGGCGTCCGGCAGCTTGGCCGTAACGCCAGTCGCCGGCACCCAGCCGAACTCGGCGTAATAGGGTTCCGCCGTGCCCGAGGGCGAATAGAGGATGATCGGCGGCGAATTCGGATTGACGGTTTCGCGGTATTGCACCAGCGCAAGATCGTCGATGCGTCCGCCCTTCAGAGAAACGCTGCCGGCAAGCCTCGGTGTGTCGATCTTCACGCGCGGGGATGCGGCAATCGCGGTGTCGCGGGAAACCGCCGGCTGGGCCTGCTGGTTCGTGGTCGGCGTCGCTGACGGCTGGGCCGCGTTGCCGGATTGCGGCGTGGCGCCCGGCGTCGCCGTGGCCGTGGGCTGCGGCGTGCTCTTCTGAAGCTCGGCCTGCGCCTGCTGCTGCGCGCGCTGCTTCTCCATCTGCGGCACGTTGTAGAAATACTGCCACGCGATCAGCACCAGGCCGGACAGAATGACGGCGAGGATGGTGTTGCGATTGTCGGTCATCTCTGGATTCTCGTCATCAGTCCGGTTTGCGGCCCGCGGCTGCGGGCGTCTGCCCACGTCCCTTCGTCGCCGGCCGCTGCGATTGGGCGAACGCCGCGCGGAGGTCGTCGAGCATGACCGCGAAGTCGCGCGTGAGCGCGTCCCTGCGGCCGACTAGCACATAATCATGGTGGGGGTGCATTGACACCGGGTCGCAGCGCTTCACCAGTTCGCGAAGCCTGCGCCGGATGCGATTGCGCTCGGTTGCGGTGCCGTTTTTCTTGGTAACGGTAAAGCCGACCCGGATCGGGCCGGCGTCATCGCGGCGACGGCTTTGCAGGACGAACGCGGGCCTGTTCACCCGCGCGCCATTGGCAACGGCGAGGAAATCCGCCCGCTGCCTCAGCCGATCCATGATGAAATCCCAAAAAGGGCCAGTCCGGCTCAGGCGCTCAGACGCTTGCGGCCGCGGGCGCGGCGGGCGGCGAGGACCTTGCGGCCGCCGGCGGTGGCGAGGCGGGCACGGAAGCCGTGACGGCGCTTGCGCACCAGTTTGCTGGGTTGATAAGTCCGCTTCACGGGTTGTTCTCCGCTGACCGGGCAATTTGCCTTTGGAATTGATGGATACGTCCGAAAGATGCGGCCCAAAACGGGCCCTTTCCGGCCCCAAAAGAGCCGCTCCCGGTGTCACACCGGGTCATCGCGGACAATTCGGCGCGGCTTATAAGGGAGCGTCCCCTTTTCGTCAACGCCGCGGGAGAGGTCCAATTGGCGAATATCGCTGTTTCCGCGGGGTTTTTCCCAGTGGAGGTAGCGACTCGCCGTTTCCACGCTTACATCCTACCTCGGCAGATTAGCGATCGGTAATTTGACCGACCGGTGCTAGGGGCCGCATCCTCCGCAAGTCGAGGCCAACGAAGGCGATATTCGTGTCAGCGACAGACCTTCAGCCCGCCCAAAGGGGCTTGGAGCGCCAAGACCTAGAGCGCCAAGACCTGGGGCCCATGGGGCCTCAGGAGCCGGCGAAAGTGCGGCTGCGCGCTCCGCACCGGCTCGGCCTGTCCGGCAAGCTCCTGCTGCTGACCGTCCCCCTCGTGATGATCGCGGCGAGCATGCTCTATGTGCCGGCGATCGCGAACTTCTGGGTCAACCGGCTGAACGACCGCGTCGCCGCGGCGAACACCGCGGCGCTGGTGCTCGACGCCGCGCCGCTCGGCATGGTCCCTGACTCGCTGTCGCGGCAGATCCTCAGGAGCATCAATGCACGCGCGGTGGCGATCAAGATGGGCCAGCAGCGGCGCCTGCTCGCCAGCGCCGACCTGCCGGCCGCGATCGAGCACGACATCGACCTGCGCGAGATGACGGTGTGGCAGGCGATCACCGGCTCCTTCCAGATGATGCTGGAGACCGGCAACCAGGCCATCCGCATCGTCGGCCCGGCCAGCGGCAATGCGCAGTTCATCGAGGTCGTCACCGACGAATTGCCGCTGCGGCAGGCGATGTACCGCTTCTCCCGCAACGTCGTGGTGGTCGCCCTGTTCATCGCGGTGTTGACCGCCGGCCTCGTCTATCTCGCGCTCCATTATCTGTTCGTGCGGCCGATGCGGCGGCTGACCGCGAGCCTGGTCGGCTTCCATGAAAACCCGGAGAGCTCCGCGGGAATCATCGTGCCGAGCCAGCGCGGCGACGAGATCGGGGTTGCCGAACGCGAGCTGTCGGACATGCAGCGCGACCTGATGTCGATGCTGCATCAGAAGAGCCGGCTCGCAGCCCTTGGGCTTGCCGTATCAAAGATCAACCACGACTTGCGCAACCTGCTCGCGTCGGCGCAGCTCCTGTCCGACCAGCTTGCCAGCGTCCCCGATCCGCGGGTGCAGCGCTTTGCGCCAAAGCTCGTGCGATCGCTCGAGCGCGCCATCGCGTTCTGCCAGTCGACCCTGTCCTACGGACGCGCCCAGGAGGCCGCGCCCGATCGCCGCCTGATCCTGATCGAGCCGGTGGTCATAGAGGTGCGCGAGACCGCGGGCCTCGCCTCCGATGCCTCGATCACCTGGGTCGCTGCGATCGAGCGCGGGCTGTCGATCGATGCCGATCCCGACCAGCTGTTCCGCGTGCTGCTCAACCTCGTCCGCAACGCGGCGCAGGCGCTGGAAACGCACGCCGCGAGCGCGACCGCTCCGCAGCAGATCCGGATCACCGGCAAGCGCGAGGGCGCGGTCGCGATTCTCGAAGTCTCCGACACCGGCCCCGGCGTGCCGGCAAAGACCCGGGAGCACCTGTTCGAGGCGTTCCAGACCTCGGGCCGTCCCGGCGGCAGCGGGCTTGGGCTGGCGATCGCCGCCGAGCTCGTCCGCGCCCATGGCGGCGACATTCACCTCGTCGAAGGCACCATCGGCGCGACCTTCCGAATCGTGATCCCCGACCGCCCCGTGGAACTCCTCTCCATCCGCAACGAGCGGGCGAGGGCGTAAGGTCGGCCAGAGGCCGACCTCCCGCGTCATTCATGGCGTGAGGGCCCTCGGTCGTTCCAGGGTGGCGCTCCGTCTCCTCGTTATTCCGGGGCTCGCGAAGCGAGAACCCGGAATCTCGCGCCAAAACCGCTGGATTCCGGGTTCGGTGCTGCGCACCGCCCCGGAATGACTCAAAGGGGGCCCCAAATACCGTCCTCCCAGACCTTGCCAACCGGGGCAAGAGCGGTTAGTCAGAGCGCTCTTTCGCACCCCCTCCGGCTCCGTCCGGAGGCTGCGTGCGGGCCTCGCCCGCATAGCTGTTTGCGAAACACGCGCCCGTAGCTCAGCTGGATAGAGCATCAGACTACGAATCTGAGGGTCGGACGTTCGAATCGTTCCGGGCGCGCCATTCATGTCATTGATCGGCATCGCTTTTGCCTTTTCGGCTCGACCCGGTCGCCGCGCTGGTTTGCAATTGGTTTGCAAACTTTGTTCGGGGGCTGTTCTCGAAATTGAAGATCGCCTGCTCGGCAAGCCCACGCGTCCGGGCGAGATAACGTTCCAAGATCCTGTGCACCGTCTTCAGCGAGTGACCCGTGATGGTCGCGATCTGCTGCGGCGTGCAGCCGGCTTCGGACAAGAGCGTCACGGCGGTGCCGCGCAGATCGTGGAAGTGAAGCTCGACCGGCTCGTCTAGTCCCGGCAGGGTCACGGTCTGCAAGCCGCCTTCGTCATGGTCCGGTCCCAGAGCGTGTTGAAGTAACGTGCCTTCAGTGATTGGCCGGTCTTCGTCGTCAAGACCAAGGTCGAGACCTGCGCCATGCCGTCCAGCATGCGGCGCAGTGCCGTCGTGCAGGGGATCTGGATCAGCGGCGCCGTACTGCCGTGCCGACGGGCCTTACCCTGGCGGAGCTCGATGTGAGTACCCTTGTAAGCTGACCACGGCAGGCGCAAGAGGTCGCCCTCGCGTTGGCCGGTATGTAGCGCCAGGATCAGCGCGCGCTGCATCTCGATCGGCGCGACCTTCATGAAGGCGGCGATGTGCTCGGGCAACCAGATGATTTCGGAGCGGTCGACGTGGTAGAGCCGCTTGAAGCCGCGGAGATGGTTGGCAGTCAGCGTCCCGCGGTCGACAGCCCAGGTGATCATGGCGGATATCGCAGAGAGTCGATTATCCGCCTCGCGCCGCCCGGGTGATTACGCAAAAATCTATGGGTGGCTGCAGTTCGTTCTTCAGCATCAGCCTCCCCCGGGATTTGCGAACCAGCTCGAGGCTAGACTGAGATATTGCCGTGCACCTTATCGCGTGGTGGGCGGCGACGTTCTCGTTCCGATCGGCAACAACCTGGTCGCAGCTGTCGTTGGGCAGGCGTTGAACGATCTCAGCGGAGCCTCACTCGCTGGAGGACATGAGCACCTAAAAGCAGCGGCGGCGGAGCTCACGTCAGGTCATTTCGCAGACAGTGTCCGCGAAAGCATTCATGCTGTCGAATCTGTCGTTCGAGTGCTTGAACCCGACGGTGAGTTTAGTCGCGCATTAGCGAAGCTCGAACAGAGGACCAATATCCACAGTGCATTGAAGCATGGCTTCACAAAAATCTATGGCTTCACCAGCGATCAAGAGGGTATTCGGCATTCGCTCCTCGAAAAGGATGCACCCGATGTCGACGAAGCGGATGCCCTGTTTATGATCGGTGCATGCTCGGCCTTTGTGTCGTACTTGATCAACAAGGCGCGGCTGGTTGGTTTGCTGCAC
>NZ_JBBIAR010000125.1:0-13365 GCF_054185165.1 Bradyrhizobium sp. UFLA05-109
GTATAAGAGACAGAGCCACGACCCCGCCCGCCGCCTCCGCCCCGGTTCAGGCCGCCGATCCCTTTGGCCAGGAGATGACGCTGGAGCCAAAGAAGGTCGTGATGGCCAAGGGCAGTGCCAACTGGGATTCTGCCTTCGACACGCTGATCGATTCGTTCAAGGCGCTGAATGCGCTTTTGGACAAGCAGGGCATCAAGCCCGCGGGCAATCCGATGATCGTCTACACCTCGACCGACGACACCGGCTTCACCTTCCTCGCCGAGATCCCGATCGATCAGGAGCCCAAGAACCTCGGCAAGGACATGAGCATCGGCAAGTCGCCGGAGGGCAAGGCGCTGAAGTTCGTCCATCGCGGCTCCTACGACAACATGGACAACACCTATGAGGCGATCACCAATCACCTCGACGACAAGAAGCTGGAAGCCAAGGACACATTCATCGAGGAGTACCTCACCGATCCCCTGAAGACGGCCGAGGACAAGCTCGTGATCAACGTCTATGTACCGCTGAAGTGAGAGTGATGAAGAGCAACGCGATCATGGCCGCTATTTTTACCGCCGCGCTCGGCGCGTCTCCTGCGCTTGCCGACGATTTTCCGTCAGCGATCTCGGTGAGCGGGGAGGCGAGCGTTTCCGCGGCGCCTGATCTCGCGCAGATCGATGCTGGCGTTGCAAATGACGCGAAGACTGCGAAAGAGGCCTCCGACGCCAACAACGCGGCGATGGGCAAGGTGCTGCTGGCCTTGAAAGGCGCAGGCATCGATGAGAAGGACTATCAGACCTCGCGGCTGTCGCTCCAGCCGCAATATGTGACCTCTTCCAAGACCTCGGACCGCGCAACCAGCATCGTCAGCTTCCGCGCCAGCAACCGCGTCACCGTCAAGATCCACGACGTGACCAAGGTGGCCAATGTGATCGACACGCTGGTGGGTGCCGGCGCCAATGATGTCGGCAACATTTCCTTCGAGGTGACGCAAGCCTCGAAACTGCTCGACGGCGCCCGCGAGCAGGCGCTCGCCGACGCCCGCCGCAAGGCCGAGATCTACGCGAAGGCGGCCGGCGTCACGCTGGGCGCACCCATCAGCATCTCCGAAGGCGGCGGCCCGATGCCACTGTTCAAGAGCCGCATCGCCGCCGCACCAATGGCCGCAGCCCCGGCGCAGGTCGCTCCCGGCGAGGAGACGCTGTCGGTGACGGTGAATGTCAGCTGGGCGATCAAGAAGGATCAGTAACTCTTGTGTCCCGGACGCGCTGCGGCACGTAGTGACGCTGCGCAGAGCCGGGACCCCATCTACTTGCGCACAGTCTGGGCCCCGGCTCAGCAGCGCATCACTGACGTGCTGCGCTGCGTCCGGGGCACGAGACGAGAGCTAGATCTCCACCACCTGCCCCGGCTTCAGCGCCACGAACCGCTCGCGCGGGATGTTCGCCGCATCCAGGGCTTCGTGCAACGCCCTCGCTGGCGCGTCGATCGCCTCATCCGTGAGCTGGAACGTACCATGGTGATGCGCCAGCGCAGCCTGCGCGCCGCAATCGACCAGCGCCTTCACGGCGTCTTCCGGATTCATGTGCTGCTCGCGCATGAACCAGCGCGGCTCGTAGGCGCCGATCGGCAGGATCGCAAGACGCAAGGGCCCATGCGCTTCACCAACGCGGCGGAAATGCGTGCCCTCGCCATAACCGGAGTCGCAAACGACATAGATCTTCCCCGCAGGCGTCTCCAGCACGAAGCTCGCCCACAGCGCCCTGTTGCGGTCGAACAGGCTGCGCGCCGACCAGTGCCGTGTTGGCACCAGATGCACGGCAATGCCGCCGCCGAGCTCGACGCGGTCGTGCCAGTCGAACGCCTCGGCGCGGATTGCGCCGTCGCGCTCACGCATGGTGAGATCATTGCCGAGCGGCGTGATGACGCGCGGGGCGAAATTCTTGGCGAGCCGCGACAGCGTCGCGATATCGAGATGGTCGTAGTGACCGTGCGAGACCAGCACGACGTCGATCTTCGGCAGCCTGTCGAAGGCGATGCCGGGATCGTTGTGGCGCTTCGGTCCGGCCCAGCCAACCGGCGAGACCCGCATCGACCAGACGGGATCGACGAGGATGTTGAGCCCACCGGTCTGGATCAGCCAGCTCGCGTGGCCGACAAAGGACAACCGCACCTTGCCGCCGTTGACCTCTGCCGGCGGATAGTCGGCATAGGGGCTTGGAACCCATTTCGGCCAGACCGACCGGTCGCGCTTGCCGCCAAATTGCCAGCGCAGGACCTCGCGCAGCGATTTCGGCGGCACCCCGTTGGGGTCGAAGAACTTTTCGCCGTCGAAATGATCCGACGGCGGTCCGGAATAGGTCTTATTGCTGCGGCGGGTCATTTAACGGCCCGAATGGCCCCAAAATAAAGGTTCCGGCATGGAATAAGCAGCCGGACCGGCCCCTTCAAGATGCGGCATTTCGGCTTGTTTCCTTGACTTTTGTGCCTTGCGGGGGTTTAAGGCCGCACCACTTCTCGGAAAGGCTTTCTTTTCGACCCGCCGACTGGTCCCTGAGGCCAGAGGTCAACGCCCGACAGCGCGATGCGCCCTCGGGCGCAAAGGTGTTTGGAAGGTCGCATTTTTCGCGAGCAGGACAAAGGACGACTTCATTGTTCGACAATCTGTCGGAAAGGCTTGGCGGCATCCTCGATCGTCTGACGGGGCGCGGTGCGCTGACCGAAAAGGACGTCGACGCCGCGATGCGCGAGGTGCGCCGCGCGCTGCTGGAGGCCGACGTCGCGCTCGAAGTGGTGCGCAGCTTCACCGAGCGCGTGCGCGAGCAGGCGATCGGCGCGACCGTCGTGAAGTCGGTCACGCCCGGCCAGATGGTCGTCAAGATCGTCCATGACGAGCTCATCAACACGCTCGGCGCCGAAGGCCAGACCATCGACGTCAATTCCGTGCCGCCGGTGCCGATCATGATGGTCGGCCTGCAAGGCTCCGGCAAGACGACCACCACCGCAAAACTCGCCCGCCGCATGGTCCAGCGCGACAAGCGCAAGGTGCTGATGGCTTCGCTCGACGTCTACCGCCCGGCGGCGATGGAGCAGCTGGCCGTGCTCGGCCGCGATCTCGACATTCCGACACTGCCGATCGTCGCGGGCCAGCAGCCGCCGCAGATTGCGAAGCGCGCGCTGGAAGCCGGCAAGCTCGGCGGCTACGACATCGTGCTGCTCGACACCGCCGGCCGCACCACGCTCGACGAAGAGATGATGGCGGAGGCAGCCGCGATCAAAGCCGCCGCCAACCCGCACGAAGTGCTGCTGGTTGCGGATAGCCTCACCGGCCAGGACGCCGTGAATCTCGCGCGCTCCTTCGATCAGCGCGTCGGCCTCACCGGCATCGTGCTGACTCGCGTCGACGGCGACGGCCGCGGCGGCGCTGCGCTGTCGATGCGCGCGGTCACCGGCAAGCCGATCAAGCTGATCGGCACCGGTGAAAAGACCGACGCGCTGGAGGATTTCCACCCCGACCGTATCGCCGGCCGTATCCTCGGCATGGGCGACGTGGTGTCGCTGGTCGAACGGGCCGCCGCCAACATCGACGCCGAGAAGGCCGCGCGCACCGCCGAGCGGATGCGCAAGGGCCAGTTCGACCTCAACGACATGCGCGAGCAGCTCTCGCAGATGGCCAATATGGGCGGCATCAGCGGGCTGATGGGCATGATGCCCGGCATCTCCAAGATGAAGAACCAGATCGCGGCCGCAGGGATCGACGACAGGATCTTGAAGCGCCAGGTCGCGATCATCGATTCCATGACGCGCGAGGAGCGCCGTCATCCCGACCTGCTCAAGGCCAGCCGCAAGAAGCGCATCGCCGCAGGAAGCGGCCAGAGCGTCGAGCACGTCAACAAGCTGCTCAAGATGCACCGGAACATGGCCGACGTGATGAAGGCGATGGGTTCGGGCAAGCGCGGCCCGCTCGCCGGTATCGCGCAGGCCATGGGCTTTGGAGGCGGCATGAAGATGCCCTCGCCCGAAGAGATGAAGGCGCTGCAGGAGAAGATGCAAGGCGCGGGTGGCGGCGGACAGGGCCTGCCCAATCTGCCGAAGGATTTGCCCGCTGGCCTGCGCCAGGGCCTCCCTAATGTGCCGGGGCTCACGGGCCTCAGCAACAAGCCGACCCTTCCGGGGCTCGGCGGCTTCCCCGGACTGGGGAAGAAGAAGTGACGTCACTCTCTCGTCTCGTCATTCCGGGGCGTGCCGTCCGAACTCGGGTTTACCCGAGTTCGGTTTTGAATTTGTCCAAGTCGGCAACAGCCGACTTGGATGCGCGCGCCCCGGAATGACGAGCTGATTTTTTCAATTAACCACACTCAGGAGACCAGAATGTCCGTCGTTATCCGCCTCGCGCGCGCAGGCACCAAGAAGCGCCCCGTCTATCACGTCGTCGTCGCCGACTCGCGCTTCCCGCGCGATGGCCGCTTCATCGAGCGTCTCGGCTATTTCAACCCGCTGCTGCCGAAGGACAACGAGACCCGTCTCAAGCTCGACATGGACAAGGTGAAGGCCTGGCTCGCCAAGGGCGCGCAGCCGTCGGACCGCGTGATGCGTTTCCTTGACGCTGCCGGCGTCAAGAAGCGCGAAGCGCGCAGCAACCCGCAGAAGGCCGTGCCGCGCAAGGAGCGCAAGGCGCAGGCCGAAGCGGCCGCGAAGGCCTAAGGCTAGCGCATGCCGGCGCTGGTCTGCGTCGCGCGGATCGGCGCCGCGCATGGTGTGCGCGGCGCGGTCAAATTGTGGACCTTCACCGAAGATCCCTTTGCCGTGCGGCGCTATGGTCCGCTTCTCACCAAGGACGGCAAGCGCCAGTTCGAGGTCGCGCAAGCGCGCGAGGCCAAGGATCATCTGGTCGCAACGTTCAATGGCGTCACGACCCGCGATGAGGCCGAACGGCTCAACGGCATCGAGCTCTACGTCGCGCGCGAAAAGCTGCCCGCGACGAACGAGGACGAATACTACCACACCGATCTGATCGGGCTCGCCGCGGTCACCACGGCCGGCGAAGCGCTCGGCCGCGTGCTCGCAATCCATAATTTCGGCGCCGGCGACATCATCGAGATCGCTCCGCCGAAAGGCACGACGCTGCTGCTGCCGTTCTCCAACGCGGTGGTGCCGGAGGTCGACCTCGCAGGCGGGCGCGTCGTGATCGCGCTGCCGCAGGAGATCGAAGGCGAGGACGAAGCCCCAGCGACGTGACGAGGCGGTGACGCCGGAGACGCGGCGAAACGACTTGCCATTGCCGTCAGGCTCGTGCACGTTACGGTTGCACCCACCCGCGAGTCCTATCCCTCCGGAGATATCAATGTTGTGTCGCTGTCTTCTGGCAACGATCGGCCTGCTTGCGTCCGTCACCGCCCTCTGCGCCCAAACGCCTCAAAATCCTTCGGCCGCGACCACCGAGACCCCAGCGGTGGAGGCCATGGAAGACCCGCAACTCGGCGACCACTGGACCTACGAGCTACGCGACGAGATCACCGGTGATCTCAAGTCGACGATTACGCACACCATTACCGACATCTCGCCCACGGAGATCGGGATCAGGCTGGCGGTGCTCGGGAAATCGGACGTCGGCTATCAGAGCTATGATCGCTCCTGGGACATGATCACCAATGGCGTGTGGCGATCCACCCCCAATGACGGCATGGGGATTCGCACTCCGCTCGCGGTCGGCAAGAGTTGGCCGGTGAAGGCCACCGACTTCAACAGCACCTCCGGCGTCAGCCTGAAACGGACGGGTACGGCAAAGGTGACGGCCAAGGAGAGCCTCACCACGCGCGCTGGAACGTTCGAAACCTACAAGATCGAGATATCGATCGAATCCCGCAATGCCAACGACACCACCAAGAAATATCTGGCTGAGCAGCAGATCTGGTACGCGCTTTCGATCAATCATTGGGTGAAGCGCACTTCCGTCAGCCGTTCGGACGGCCGGGTGCGCGACCGCAGCATGGTCGAACTGATCGAATACGGGCGCCGCTGACCGGTCGGGTCGAGAAGAGCGATTATGGTGGGGGATTTCTGATGCTTCGAAAATCGATGATGGCGATCGCTTGCCTGCTTGCTGCGAGCACGTCGGCCTGGGCCGCGGACGATGCACCGGCAACTTCGGCGGCCCCTGCCGCTTCAAAACCGGTGGTCACAATGGAGGAGCCCCTCCAGGGCGACTTCTGGACCATTGAGGTGCATGATGAGATCAGCGGGACGGTGAGCGCAGTCCGCACGCACACCGTCACCGAGGTCTCCCCGACCGAGATCAGCATCCGCGTCACGACCGAAGGCAAGGAATCCCCGGGCCTGATCGTCTTCGATCGATCGTGGAATGTGAAGACCTCGGGCGAGTGGAAATATCAACCCGGCGACGGCAGCGGCATCCGTACGCCACTGAAGGTTGGCGATAGCTGGAATTTCTCCGGCGACGACGTCAACTCCGGCAAAGGCAATATCTGGAAGCGCTCAGGCCGTTCGAAGATTGTCGGTCAGGAAACCATCACCACCAAGGCCGGCACGTTCGAGACGTACAAGATCGAAACGACGCTCACCAGGCGCCCGACCAACGACCCGACCCGCAAGAGCAACATTACGACCGTGACCTGGCACGCGCCGGCGATCGACCACTGGGTGAAACGTACCTATGTCTCGCGCAGTAACGGCCACCTGCTGATCAACAACGTCCTCGAGGTCGCCGCATACGGCCGCAAGCAATAGCCCCGGCGGGGGCTCGACCTCTCGGCCGCAATGCCCTAACCAGCGGCCATGACAAACCCCTCACCCTGGCGCGCGACGGTGCTGACGCTGTTTCCGGAGATGTTTCCGGGGCCGCTCGGCGTAAGCCTCGCCGGCCGGGCGCTGGCCGCGGGCCTCTGGGGGCTCGAGGCGCGGGACATCCGGGCGTCCGCGACCGATCGTCACCGCAGCGTCGACGACACGCCGGCCGGTGGCGGCCCGGGCATGGTGCTGCGAGCGGATGTCCTGGCCGCAGCCATCGATGCCGCCGAAATCGGCCCGGAGCGACCAAGGCTCCTGATGAGCCCGCGCGGTCGGCCACTGACCCAGGGTCGCGTCGTCGAGCTTGCACAGGGCCCAGGCCCCCTGATCGTCTGTGGCCGGTTCGAGGGGATCGACCAGCGGGTGATCGACGGACGAGGCCTGGAGGAGGTCTCGATCGGCGACTACGTGCTCTCAGGCGGGGAAATCGCCGCGCTGGCGCTGATCGACGCCTGCGTCCGGCTCTTGCCGGGGGTGATGGGCAAGGAGGCCTCGGGAGCCGAGGAAAGCTTCTCGGACGGCCTCCTGGAATACCCCCAGTACACGCGCCCGCAGCTGTTTGAGGGGGTTCCGATCCCCCAAATCCTGACCTCAGGCGACCACGCCAAGGTCGCGGCTTGGCGGCGGGCCGAATCCGAGGCCCTCACGGCCGTTCGGCGACCGGATCTGTGGGAAAAAGCGGCGAATCGGGCCTCCGGCCAAAAAACGCCAAAAAACACGACAGACGGGTGACAAACGCTCCCGCTTGCCTTATAGGAGCGGCCAAATCCGCAATGGCTGGATAAACGAATTTCGCGCAGCCCCCTCTTTTCGTGGCTGGGCGCGCCGATGGAGAATTACCCATGAACCTGATCAAGCAGCTCGAAAAAGAGCAATTCGACAAGCTCTCCGCCGGCAAGGAGATTCCGGAATTCGCCCCGGGTGACACCGTGATCGTCAACGTGAAGGTCGTCGAAGGCGACCGCACCCGCGTGCAGGCCTATGAAGGCGTCTGCATCGGCCGTTCCGGCGGCGGTCTCAACGAGAGCTTCACGGTGCGCAAGATTTCCTACGGCGAGGGTGTCGAGCGCGTATTCCCGCTGCTCTCCCCGATGATCGACTCGATCAAGGTGGTGCGCCGCGGCAAGGTGCGTCGCGCCAAGCTCTATTACCTGCGCAATCTCCGCGGCAAGTCGGCCCGCATCGTCGAGAAGCAGGACCGCGCGACTGCAGTCAACGAGTAATCTTCGCAACAGGCGGATCGACAAAAGGCGCGGGGCTTGGCTCCGCGCTTTTTTGTTTGCGCTCACGCCAAGCGAGTAGTGCCCGTCCCTCATTGAGGAGCGCGGAACGCGCGTCTCGAAGGATGAAGGCCCGGTCCGTGGCCTCGCCCTTCGAGATGCGCGCCAAGGCGCGCTCGTCAGGGTGAGGGGCATGCCCTGTGCGAGCATTGAAACCACTCGCGCTTCCAAATTGGCCTGCTATATATTCCTTGGAATGTTTCCAGATCAGACCAGCAACGCCCCCATCAACCGCATCGTCATCGACGATCGTTCGCGGCTGCCTGGCCGGTTCTTCGGACGCTTTGCGACCTCGGCAACGTCAGAGCTTAGCTGCGCAGCTTGAATGCTGCGCTGACGATTTTGTTGTTCGCGCGTAACCCGCGCCTCTTCGCTTACTCAACATTGCTGGAGCTCACGCTCATGTCCAAACCGACCACGCTGTACGACAAGATCTGGAACGACCACCTGGTGCACGAAGCCGAGGACGGCACCTGCCTGCTCTACATCGACCGCCACCTGGTGCACGAAGTGACCTCGCCGCAGGCCTTCGAAGGCCTGCGCGCCACCGGACGCAAGGTGCACGCGCCCGAAAAGACGCTCGCCGTCGTCGACCACAACGTGCCGACCACCGATCGCACCAAGCCGAACCCCGACCCCGAGAGCATCGAGCAGATCAAGGCGCTCGCGGAGAACGCCAAGGAATTCGGCATCGAATATTACAACGAGTTCGACAAGCGCCAGGGCATCGTCCACGTCATCGGCCCCGAGCAGGGTTTTACGCTGCCCGGCACCACCATCGTCTGCGGTGACAGCCACACCTCGACGCATGGCGCGTTCGGCGCGCTCGCGCACGGCATCGGCACGAGCGAGGTCGAGCACGTGCTGGCGACGCAGACGCTGATCCAGAAGAAGGCGAAGAACATGCGCGTCACCGTCGACGGCAAATTGCCGGAGGGCGTGACGGGCAAGGACATCATCCTGGCCATCATCGGCGAGATCGGCACCGCGGGCGGCACCGGCTACGTGCTGGAATACGCCGGCGATGCAATCCGCGCGCTCAGCATGGAAGGCCGCATGACGGTATGCAACATGTCGATCGAAGGCGGCGCCCGCGCCGGCCTCGTCGCCCCTGATCAGAAGGCGTTCGACTTCCTGCGTGGCCGCCCCAAGTCGCCGCAGGGCGTAGCCTGGGATGCCGCGATGCGCTATTGGGAGAAGCTGCGCTCCGACGACGGCGCGCATTTCGACCACGAGCTGCGGCTGGATGCTGCCAAGCTGCCGCCGATCGTGACCTGGGGCACCTCACCTGAGGACGTGATCTCGGTGACCGGCCTCGTGCCGGATCCGGACAAGATCGAGGATGAGGCCAAGCGCCTCTCCAAGCATCGCGCGCTGAAATATATGGGCTTGGCCGCGGGCACGAAGATCACCGACATCAAGCTCGATCGCGTCTTCATCGGCTCCTGCACCAACGGCCGCATCGAAGACCTGCGCGCTGCGGCGAAGATCGCCGAGGGCAAGACCGTCAGCGCCCATGTCAACGCCATGGTCGTGCCGGGCTCCGGTATCGTGAAGGAGCAGGCCGAGGCCGAGGGTCTCGACAAGATCTTCATCAAGGCCGGCTTCGAATGGCGCGAGCCGGGCTGCTCGATGTGCCTCGCCATGAACCCGGACAAGCTGAAGCCGGAAGAGCGCTGCGCCTCGACCTCGAACCGCAATTTCGAGGGCCGCCAGGGCTTCAAGGGCCGTACTCATCTGGTCTCGCCGGCGATGGCGGCGGCGGCTGCGATCGCGGGTCACTTCGTTGACGTCAGGGATTGGCGCTGAGCCAACCCTGCGCAATTCTAACGATCCCGGCAAGCGTGCCTTAAGCGGCATGCCCCAAGACTTCATCCTCGCGGCGAGCTCGCGAGGATGAAAAGGCCATGGCCAACAAGCCGGAATATGTCGATCTCATCACCGATGCGACGCGCCAGCATCGGCGGCGCGCCGCGCCGCTGCGCGTCCTCGCCAAGCCGGAGGTCGAGGAAACCTCGCGCTTGAGCCGTTGGCCGCCGGCGATGTTCCGGCAATGGAAGCTCGACAATCTGATGCGATGGAAGTCTGCTTCCTGGAAGCTCAGGGATTAGCTCTGAGCTGACGCAGCTCAAACCAAGGGCGCCTCGCGGGCGCCCTTTTTCGATTCAGCCGTTGCGTTTCACATCACCAATAGCGATGCCGCCAGCCCCAGTGGTGCCAGCGATGCCAATGGTGCCAGCGGCAGATGCGGCGCGGACCCCAATGAGTCCAGATCACCCGGCAGCGGTGCCAGCGAGGGTAGCTGTAATAGGGATAGTAGCCGCCGTAGAAGCGCCGGTGGAAGTAGCGATGCCGGTAGTAGGGACGGTAGATTCCATAGTGACGATATCCGCCGTAGCGATAGCCGCCGCCGTGAAAGGCCGGCGCGGCACGGAAGCCGCCGCCGTGGAAACCGCCGCCACGGAAACCGCCGAAATGCGCACCGCCGCCGCCGTGAAAGCCTCCGCCGCCGTGAAAACCTCCACCACCACGGAAGCCACCCCCGCCACCACCGTGGCGGACCTGCATGACCATGTCATCGGCGGCGGCTTTGGCGGCCGGTAAGGCGACCGGATTGATTGGGGTCAGCGCCTCGGCGCGCTCTGCAGTCCCTGCCGACAGCACCAGCGCCGCCGCGGCCGCAAGTCCGAACAAGCGGATCATGCCTGCCCGGGGATCAAGACTCCTCAGCATCAAACCCTCCCTGGATCTGGACAGCGCGGCTGTGAGCCCCGCCTCGACGTTGCGAGGCGGGCTTGGCGGGCGCTGTTCATTCGCGGTCGCTCCCCAAGATTAAGTTAGGGACAGCGACGTGAACCCCTCATGAATGAACAAGGCGCAGAGAGTCGGCTGCGACGGATCGTTGCGAGAGAGTGTGCAGGTGTGCGAACCAACATCGCGCTCACCACCAAGGCCCGAAGCCGAGCACGAAGGGAGCGGGCACGCTGTAAGGATAGGGCCGATAGTAGACGGGGCGCGCGTAGTAGTGTGGCTCATAGGGCGCAGAGCGCCGAACGTGACGCGCGCTGCGGTCATGACGCGGCGCACCGAAATCGACTGTTCGCACTGAGACCTGGTGCGGCGTTGCGACTGACGTCGCCGCAACCGATGCATCAGACAAGACCATCGCCAGTCCCAAAGCACCGGTGATGACGATCGCTGTCTTCATGACAATCTCCATGCCGCCAGCATGGGGCCTTCACGATATCATCTGCAAGCGAAAACAGGCCCGGATACCGGGCCTGTTTTGCCGCCGATCGACGCTTCACCACCAGTGACGGTGATGCCAGTGGTGCCAGCGCCAGTGATGATGGTGCCAGCCATGCCAGCCCACTTCAGTCGTCGTGGCCGCGACATCCTGTACCGACTGAGCGGCGCCGGGATTGATCAGCGATGCGGCCTGCGCGCGCTCGATGGGCGCAGCACATATGAGCGCCGCTGCGATGGCAGCAAGACTGAGCACCTTAGCTTTCGTTGATTGCATGTCGTCCTCCTCCGATCACCAAGTGTGACGTAATGTGTGTGACGCAATCCAGCATGACGTCACGGAGAGGACGCTAGAGGCGACCGGCTGAATCGTGTATGAATGGACGCGCCGCAAAGACGCTGCAAAGAAATGCACGAGACCTGCGGCCAGATATTTTCGAGACCCGCGCAATACATTTCATTTGCGCCAACAAAACCAACCGTCAACGATCGGCGTATCTTCTGGACGACTAAGCGCGATGAAATCGGGATGAATCGTCATCGCGCTTTAGGTTTTTTGTTTGCGCATGATCTTTTCGGAAAACCGCTTCGCACTTTTCCGGATCATGCTTCAGATGCAGGAGATGGTCATGGCACAGTGTCGCGGTGGGCTGCCGGTTTCTCGCCTTGCTGTTTCAACGGTCACGCTGTTCGGCTCGGAGGCGGCGCTCGCCGCGCAGGGACCGGGCGTCGAAGCCGGCACGGCGAGCCCGTTCGCACAAGCGGTGATGGCAATCCTGGTCTATGGCGCATCCGCGCTCGTCGTCGGCGTCGGCCTGATCGGCGCGCTGCGCGGGCGCTAGGCGAGAGACGTCAGCCCCGCCGCCAGTAGCAGCTCATGCGCGGCACGATCACGGTGCCGCTCGGCCGATATTCCTGCACATAGGTGGCATTGCATTCCCGCACCGCGTCCGGGCCGGGATTGTAGCGCGGATAGACCCCATCCGGCGTCTCATACGGCACCACGCGCAATCGCGGCCGGCGGCGCGGCGGCGGGACATCCGGGGGCAAGGCGTCCGGCAAGAAGACCTGGGCCAACCGGATTTCAGCGCCAGTCGTCTGGGCTTTGGCGCCGGAACCCAAAAACAGCGAAAACAACCCCATGCAAAGTAAGATCCGTCCCGCTGTTACCGCCCGCATCGTGCCACCCACCTGAACCGTCCCATCAAGGCGCCGTACGCTCCCCGTTTTGGCGTCGCGCGTCAACCTTGCCACGATCATAAAGCCAGATGCATCGCCGGGGAACCCGCGCTAAGAGGAGGCATGTGGACGGAATTGAAAGCGCCCTCACTCGCCGAAATGGAGGTGGTGGCGCATGACATCTTCGAGCGCCTGCCCAAGCACTTTCGCGATCTCTGCGAAGGCGTGGTCATCCGCGTCGACGACTTCCCGACCGACGAGGTTCTGGACGAGATGGACTGCGAGAGCGAGTTCGACCTGCTCGGGCTGTTCCAGGGGGTCGGCCTGCCGCAGCAGAGCCTTGGTGACGTGGCGCGGCTGCCGAACATGGTCTGGCTCTACCGCCGGCCGATCCTGGACTATTGGGCTGAGCATGAGGAGCGCCTCGGCCATATCGTCCGCCATGTGCTGATCCACGAGATCGGCCACCATTTCGGCCTCTCGGACGACGACATGGCCGCGATCGAGGCTCAGACGGATTGAAGCGGCTCCGCAGCGGCGGCGCGCTCCCTCCCCCGCTTGCGGGGGAGGGCTGGGGAGAGTGTGCGTCCGCAATCGAGAACCCCCAAGAGGAGAGAACCCTCACCCGCGCCTTCGGCATAGCCGAGGCCTCGCCTCGGCGTTCTTAGAACACGGCCGCCGGAGGCGGCCTGCGCTCTCCCTTAAGCGGGAGAGGTGAAGTCCCGATGCCGCACCAGCTCAAGCTCAGACCCGTAAAGCAGATGAGGCCTGCCGAATTTGGCCTAGGATTTGGGCCCCGATCGCGATAAACAGCCGTTCCCCTGACCTACCCGGGAAGCGCAACCATGGACAAGTTCACCACGCTGGAAGG
>NZ_JBBIAR010000126.1:0-12913 GCF_054185165.1 Bradyrhizobium sp. UFLA05-109
GTCTCGGACTGTGAACCGGTTTATTTCTGGACCCGGCGTGCTCGTGCGCCGCAGACTGGGCAAAGCATGACCTACTTCTCGCGTTGGGCGACACGCCAAGCCGCCCAAGACCCTAATTTCAGCGCGGAGCAGCTGACCGAAACGGCAAACCGCCTCCTACATCGGCAGTTCGTTGCCCGCGGCGATTTCGGCGGAGCCGCTCACTTCGACCGCATCGCGAGCAATCTCGACTACTTCAAAGATCTGTTCGCGAGCTTCGGTTTCAGGTTCGTCTTCAATGATACCTGGGGCTATGCAGGCTTCGTCAGCCCAGTTGCCTATAGCAATGCGCGGGTGCCGACGCAGGAAACCATCGTTCTTCTCTGCCTTCGTATGCTCTACAACGAAGGCGCCGAGAAAGGTTATTTCGTCGACTCGACCGCGCAGATCCTCGTCGAGGAAGAGGAGATACAGACCGTCTTCTCCTCCATGGGATCCCGAACCCTCAAGCCGGGCGAGTTGCGAGCGATTCTGACAACATTCAAACGCAAGGGTTTGGTCACCTTCGACCAGAACCACTCGCTGCAGGTGTCGGCCGACATCCTCATTCGCCCAACCATCACCGAAGTGGTCGACGGTTCTTTCCTGGCTCGTATCGAGGTTTGGGTGGGGCAACCGGCGCGCGCCGCTGAAACAGTGGATGGCGCAGATGATGCCGCAGACGACGACTCCGAGGTTATGCCGGAGAGCTCGCCATCATGATTTCGGCCTTCGTGCTGCGCAATATTGCCGCCATCAACTTCTATCTCTACGCCCAGGATTTTCCTATCTCCGGGCGCGGCAATGCCGTCTTCCTCGGCGGGAATGGATCGGGCAAATCGGTTCTGCTCGACGCGATCCAGATCGTCATGACGGGCATGAACCGGCGCTACCTCGACCTCAACAGCCGCGTCTCCGAGGGAGGGCGAAGTACCAGAACCGTGCGCGAAGCCTGCCTCGGTCTGCTCGACGACGGAGTAGGTTATGAGCGCGACGCCTGCCTGACGTACATCGCTCTCGGTTTCGAGGCTGTCGACGGATCACGTCGCTGTACGGCGGGAGTCTGTCTCGAGGCGAAAGCATCTCTCAGTGAGGAGAACGTCCTCGGCCTTTTCATTATCGAGGGGGAGATCCTTGGCTTCGCCGACTTCGTGCATCCGAAACCCAAGGGTTTCGAGGAGAAAGCGTGGCAAACTTTTCTAGATGAGCAGCGCCGCAAGGGACGCAGCGTCCAGACCTTCCAGCGGCAGAAAAATCAAGCCTTCTTGCGGGAGCTGTACGCCATCATCAACGGGAACGCCCGCGGCACGCAGCTCGATCCCGATCGTGCGCGCGCGGCGCTGCGCCAGGCGCTATCGTTTGACATCGGTCAAATCACGAGCGTCACCGATTTCGTCAAGCGCTTCCTACTCGACGACCTCCCGATCGAGATCGAGACCTTTCAGGCGCGCTATAACACCTGGCGCGACATGCAGAAGACCATCGAGCGCGTCGAAACGGAGATCAAGACGGTCGAGACGATCCGGTC
Source organism: Bradyrhizobium sp. UFLA05-109 (assembly GCF_054185165.1). Lineage (NCBI taxonomy): Bacteria > Pseudomonadati > Pseudomonadota > Alphaproteobacteria > Hyphomicrobiales > Nitrobacteraceae > Bradyrhizobium > Bradyrhizobium sp. UFLA05-109. Next base: position 1,547 of record NZ_JBBIAR010000126.1, read on the forward strand.
GGCATGCGAGCGGGTCATGGAAGATCAGTTCAACACGCGGATGTGGAACTACGCTGCTCAGCGCGCTGAATACGATCGATACGGCGCCTTTATCGCCAAACAGCGTCAAGAGATCGACGAGATGCAGGAGCAGCTCGATAGCACAAAATCTTATCAGCAGACGCTGGGCGAGGCGATCGAGCAGATCCGGCGCCGGCTGGAAGCTATCAAGAACCAGATCGACGGAACGCCGGCCTATAAGCAGATCGAGAAGGCGGAGGCTGAGAAGAACAGTCAGGATGCGGTTCGCAGGGCGGGGGCCGTCGAGGCCAAGCCGATTTTCGATGCCCTCAGTGCCTTGCGCGAAGCCGCAACGAGCCCCGCATTTCCGACTGATTTTGCCAGCATCGCGGATTTTGCCTCGCGCCTGACGCAGGGCCTGCACTATGATGCTGCCTGGCCCAAGTCCGCCAAGCAGATCGCTGCCCTCGTGACGGCCGTGCCGGACCTATCCGACGCGCGGGTTCGGCTCGACGAGCGTTATCAGAACGCCGCCTCCGACAAGGCAAGCCTCGCCAAGGAATTCGAGGAGGGGGATCGCGTTCTGAAGAAGCTGCGATCCGGCGGTACCTACATGTCCAACGATACGCAGGACTTCCTGGCCGACATGGCGAAGATGCGTGTGCCGGCGCAAAGCCTTTCGGAGGTCGCCGATATCGCGCCTGCGTTTGCCGAATGGCGCGCAATCATCGAATCGATCCTCGGCGATTGGGCTGATGCGCTCATCATCGAGCCGCGTTTCATGGATCAGGCCTATCGGCATTTCGACAGCCACTATAAAGCGACCAGAGCCAAGCTGATCCAGTCGGAGAATGTGTTGCCCCAGGATCAGAGTGTCAGGCCCGGCACGCTGGCCGAGGCGGTGGTTACTGACAATTCTTACGCGCGTGCGTTCCTCAACGTGCGACTAGGCCGGATCGTTCGGGCGCGCTCGGCCAATGATATTCGTAAGGGCGACCTCGCGGCATCGGCCGACGGCAAATACGCTCATGGCCGCGGTATCGAGTATCGTCAGCTCAAGCAAATCCCGCGGCTGGGACAATCGGTCCGCGAGCAGCAGATCGCTCAGCTCAGTGAGCAGCAACGCGCGCTGGAGACGAAGTTGCAAACCATGCGGGACAATGAGCGCCGGTTATTCGCCGTTCTTGAGGCCGTCAAGCGCGCAGAAACTGCCCTCGTGACCAATCGGGGTGCGGCGATCCAGCTGCTCGAGAAGATCGAATCCGCGGATCGTGAGAGCGAGCGCCAGGCGACCCTCATTCGCGACCTCGAGGCAGAGTTACCGCAAGGGGTGATGGAGGAAAAGCGCGACACCGAAAAAATGTTGGCTCAGTACAAGAAAGAGCGAGAGGACGAGGAAAGGAAAGCGGAGAAGCTCATTGATACTATCGGCCAGCGCAAGGGCGCCATGAATACGAATGCAGAAGAACGCAAGAAGGCCGCTGACCGGGCCTGCGAGGCGTTCCCGCCATTCGAGCCGCGCCGGAAGAGACACGATCCCGCCATCGGCCTCGAGGCGTTTGTCCGGCGCGCCCGTGCGGCCTACGTGCAAGAACGCGTTACACGCGGGCATCCCGCGCATGTCCGCAATCATTTTGAGGGTCTTCTCAAGGACAGGGCGCCGGCGCAGCGGGTGGCGAGGCTGAACGCCGCGATCCATGACTATGTACAGGCGAACCCGGACCAGTATCCGGGATTCGAATGGACCCAGTTCGTCGCTACTGAACAGACGACTACAGTCTACGACTGGATCGATATGCGACACCGAGAGCTTACGCAGACGATCTTGCGCAACTTCAAGGAACAGATCGACAAGGCCGTCGCCGCCCTTGTGGAAACGATGGTGCACGATTTCTTGAGCCGTCTTAGCGGCAATATTGACGCGGTTGATCGCATCAAGGACGATCTGAACCGAGCGTTGCGCAGCAGCGTCTTTATGGGGGAAGTCTATCAGATCCGCCAGGAGCGTGACCAGGACAAGGAGACTATCCGCTACCTGATCGATAGGCTCGACATCGTGGCGCCAAAGGCCACCGCGTTGATGCAGAGCAATCCGGATCCAAACGATCCGGACCAGGTGAAGATCAAAGAGTTGATTGACATGCTGACGATTGAGAATGGCGACGATGCCCAGCATCGCCGCCGCATTCGTGAGCTGGCGGACTACCGGAGTTACTTTCGTTTCAGCATCGATATCTGCGATCCGGAGCAAGGCTACCGCAGAATCTCGGATCTCGAGCAGCGTCGCGGCAAGGCCAGTGGAGGGCAGAAGTTCGTCCCGTTCTATATCTGCCTTGGCGTTGCAGCCGCATCAGCCTACTTCAATCACCTTTGAGGCAGCCGCGATGCGCCGCCCCAATCGGCCCTTATGCTGATGGACGAGGCTTTCGAGAAACTTGATCCGGACAATATCTACAAGATCATCCGGTTTTACCATCAGCTCGGCCTGCAGCTTATCATGGCCGCGCCAAAAACGCATCAGGCGCTCTATCAGGAGACGTTCGATACATTGATTTCGATTATCCGGGTCGGTCGCGCGATCCAGGCGATCCCGCAGCACTTCCATCAAGAGGCACACGTACTCTTGCGGAAGGAAAATCCGATGCATCAGCCGCGCAGCTTCTTTGAAGAGCGCGTCCGCGAGGAGCGGAGGCATGCCGCGGAATAGCCAATATACCGCCGAGACCCTGCTCAATCGGCTTCTCAACCGCTTTGAGGCCCCGCTGGCTCGCACGCGCGACATCACGCAGACGATCGACTACACCTTGATCGGCGGTCCCGCCGCGCAAGACGAGTTTCACCGTGTGCTGCGGGATGCGGAACGAGCGGGCGGTGTCGCACTCGAGCAAGATCGGGTTGGTCGCTTCACGGGCGAGTTCGCCCGGGTACGCCTGGTGTACCCCGATAAGCTTTATCAGTTTCTGATCAGAGCCCCCGCAGGAGCGACCGCTGCGACTGCACACCAAACAATACTGGCTGCCGTTCCCGAAATCCTCGCCGATCCGTTCTTCCGGGACATCGAGCAGGAGGCGATCACTACCTGGAGAGGCAACAAGAGCTTTCTAGGACTCTCGGTTGGCGAGATCGACACGTTCCTCACGATTCTTCGTCTCACCTATGGCGTCACCAATCTGTCGGGCCGCGATATCGACCACCGGACCTTTTCTCGCCGAACTGTAAAGGACAGCAAGGCCCTGGAGCGGATGGAAGGACGCATCGCCCAGCTGCTCAGGCGTCGTGATCCGAATCTGGTCGGCGAGGAGCCGCGTGAAGTACTGGAGGCGAGCGGCATCGTACGCCGCGCTCACCTTCTGCAAGTCAAGGGTCCGCTTCGTCTCTCCTCCGATGCGCTGAATATCTACGGTACCGGGGGCGCTTTCATCGGCCTACCATGGCTCACAGTTCAACAAGCATCTTTGGCTCATGCCGTCGACTACGTCATTACGGTCGAGAACCCGACCAGCTTCTGGCGCTACAGCGTGGAAGTCGAGGGTAACTATCTTGCCCTTCTGACTGACGGTTTTCCGGCGCGCGATGTTCTCTCAAGTATGGTACATTTCGTTCGACATGCTCTTCTCTTGGCGCCTGATACGCCGGTGTATCATTGGGGCGATATCGATGCCGGCGGGTTGAGGATAGCCGCGCACCTCGAGGATGCTTTCCGAACTCGTATTCGACTGCATCAGATGAATGCGGAACTCGCCTTGGCCTTTGGATCGCCGCTGCAGTCGCAGAAGGGGCTCGAAAGGCTATCAATGCGTTCGGACGAAATCGGACAACTGGCGCGCTGGCTCCGCAGCGGAGCCGCAAGGATGTTGGAGCAGGAAGAGCTTGACCCCACGGTGCCAGGTTTTGCGGCCAACGCAGCTGCGACGTGATGAGCTGCCGGCTGACCTTGTCGCGCAGCCGTCTGATGGAGCGGAATCGAAGGAGCGGTCGAGACGCTTGTTCAGGCGCTGGGTGATCTGCGGGATCGCCGCGATGGCGATCGCGCTGGGCGATGATCGCCCGCCGCGACCACTGGTTGAGTCGGTGACCAAATAAGGGCGCGATGCTTCGGTCCCGTGCCGTTTTTGCGACCCGGTCAATCTGCCCATGAAGGCACCTTTCCTGCCTTGGCACGCCGAACCGGCCGAGCGCCAGCACGGCGACGTTCTTTTGCGGTCCTCCGTGCTAATGCCCTCAATCTCGCCTGCCGACCACGGCGGCACCAATTACGTCGCCTGGGCGTTTTTGACCCCTAGGTCCGGTTGGCATATCATGGTTCCGTTAACCGCTTACCGGTAAGCACAACAGATGAATCGAGCTTAGGACAGCTTACCAATGGCAGCTTTCGCGGTTATGGCCCCGGTGGATAACTACTTGCTTCCGCCGATCATCGCCAACAAGTTCCCAAAGCATTATTCGATGGGGCCAGGACAGTGGATCGTTGCTGAATCGGGGATTACCGCTCAACAAGTGTCGGAACGCCTTGGAATAAATGGGGTAGCTGGCAATTTCGCGGTCTTCTCGATTGCCGGATATAACGGCTGGTACAATAAAAACCTTTGGGAATGGCTGGCAATCAATTCGGGATGATGCGCGGTGGCTAGAGATAGGACCTCCATTACGTCGCCCGATCCGGTCGTAGGGACGCCTCCTCGCGACCGCGGCTTAGATCGGGATTTGGACGTCCTTCAGACCGAAGTCACAAAAATTCAGGTCGATGGAGAATACACAAAGAAGTTTTTAGGCGAGCTTCAGACCGATATGCGGGACATGCGGGACCGCATGGCGCGTCTCGAAGTTCGAGTAGACCATCTCCCCACTAAAGGTCACATCGTGACCGTAACTGTGATTGCCCTGACGTTAATCGGCGCGTTGGTAACGATCGCTCCGAAGTTACAAGCCCTTGCTGGCATGGCGCCTCAAGCGGCACAAGTCAGCCACTAGCTTCAAAACTGGACGCTTTTCGTCATTAGGGCCTCTAGGCATTCGAGAGCGTACCATGACGCGGAAGGGCGGGGATGAACCTTTAATCACCACCGGCGTGAGTGTAATGTTCAACCACGAAGGCGGCTGGTTCGTGGGCAAGATCGTGCGATTTGACGAAGAGCGAGGACGCTACCTTATTGAGCGCCAGCAAAAGGGAAGCAATCTGCCCCGACTTTGGGTTGATGAAGACCTTGTCAGGCCGCTGCCGCTTAGCGCTCCCAAGTCGGGATTTCTTGGGCCTGATGGCTGAAAATTCAAACAAAGCTATATCGGCCTTCTGCGCGATCGCGGCGGCCGCAGCGCGGAAAGTAGTCGAGGACGTATCGCTGACGACAGGTTACCGTGCTGCCGGTTGCGGTCGATCTCTCCCACCAGTTCTGACATCGTCGTGTTGCGCTGGGTAGCAATCTCCTTCAGCCTCGTCCACGCTCACGCTGGTCTTGTGGCCGCCGACAACGATGGATCGTTTCACGACGGGTGCTTTCATGCCTGTTTCTCGTGTTCGATGGGTACTCGTGCCCATTGTCATTTGCGCCAGTCAGCCAGTCCGATCCTGCAAACTAGAACGGCTCTGGCGTGCGAAGCTGTCGCAGCTTCACCTAACGCGTCATGGGTTCCATGAAAAAATCTACCCGCGCTGGCGGGCGTCTTTCTTGTAACGGCAGGTGCACCCAAAGCCATAATGCCGTGCTGAAGCTCTTGATGCTATTCGCTAGCCGCTTTCTCAATCCGCGACTACGCGGCACATCCAATCTAGATGATCATCCACAGGGGACACCTAGGTATGGCCCGCGGGGCCGTCGGCATTGTCCGCAAGGTCATGTGGGAGGCCGCCGCGGCCGCTAGAGCATCTGAGGAAGCACAGGTTGGCGTTGGTGGCATCTGGGCCTCGTTGACGAGGCGCGCTAGTGATGCCTTGGCGGCCCAGCGTTGCCGCCGCCATGATGGCGTCGTGGATGAAGTTGAGCCGCTCGACGTCCTTGGCCTTGGGTTGTCTTGCCCGATCTCGTCACCAACCGGCGCGATCTCCTTCATCAGCGTGTCCCAGGCACCAGTAAAGAGTTGCGAGTAGCAGGTTAGTGCAACGAAGCACTCTCGTGCGACGAATGCCCATTTTGCGCCGGATAAGCCCAGGGGTGCAACCAGCAAGTCATTGATTTTCCTTAACCCATGGCTGACGCTTAATCAGCGAGTCCTCGGAATTCATGCAACAAGCTTCGGGATTTCCCGCTCGATCAATCGCGAGAAGCAGGTACTGCGCCATACCACTGATTCCTCCGATACCAGCGACGGCGGGGTGCCGTTCGCGTTTGGGTTCCATTTCGCAGCGATCGGGTTTTGCGCCTCCCCGCAACCAAGACTTCAAGGACGGAGAATGACCCAGCATCTCGGCGCAGGGACGCAATCGAATTGCAATCGTGCCTCACTCTATTCCGTCAGAAACCCCGGGTATACGAAGGCGCCCTTGATCGTTTCTGCGTCCTTCTCGCTGATTCCTTGACCGCGAACAACATCGTACCACGAGGCGCGCACTTGTTCGGTCATGATCGCGACAATCGCTTTGGCCTCTTCGGCATCCAGCAGAAAGCGGGCATGCTGCGACAACACGTTCTTTGCATTTGCAAATCGCCCCTGGTCGCCAACCTCCAGCGCTAGATCACGATGTTCCTGCGAAATAGCCGGCGAGGGCGTCAGATCATAAGCTGGCGAAAGCTGCCAAGTCCGCCCTTTGGCTACCAGCGCGTGGTTGCGAGGATGATCATCCAGGTTGGAAGTCAGCGCATTGAACGTCATGCGTCGGAAAAGTTCTTTGGCATCCTTTTCAGGCTCCTCCGTGACCCGGCGCATCTCCTCTGCCATCAATACGTAGGACCAGCGATCGCTCATCTCGATGGCTTCATCAGCTCGCAGAACGGTTAGTCCGCTAATCATCCGCGAACGCGTATATCCCTTGTCCGTCTTCGTGCGATCGAAGCGCTTGACGAGAAGAACGTCCTTCGCACCTACGCTGATAATGCGGCTCTCAACGACGCGAAGACCGCAAGCCTTGGCCAACTCAAGCATCGCGTGCTCGACGTGCGTGTTGTTCCAGCGGTCATCTGGGCGGTTGAATTTTGCGATCCAGAGTCCGTCGTCGTCCTCTACGACAGCTTTCGGACGGGCTCCGCCCATGGAGGTGCCTAGGAGCATCAAGTCCTGAACCTGTGCGGCTTCCTCGGTTTTTACATCTTCCTCACACATCAAGGCTTCGGCGATTTCCTGAAGCTTTGCGAGTTCGAGCGTCTTATTGAATTTGCGACGTGGTGCCGGAGGTTGTTGGCCAAGTCCAAAACCAAGCGCCCCTGCGCGGTCGTCGGCTGAGTTCAGCAAGTAATCGAGTTCACCAAGCTGAGGAACCCCGGCATGCTTCTCGATGATACAGCGACCCCAATAGTCCGGGCCTGCATCGCGCAACGCGCCAAAGACGCCATTCAGTCGACCGGTTTCGTATGTTTCGCCAGATAGTTTAAGCTCGAAAGGATCAATCGCGACCGCATCTCCCCGGGAGAGATACGACCTGCCGTAGACGAAGCGGCCCAATGCATTGCCACGGCGATCTTTGGTGAGCTGGAATCGGCCGGCAGTTACCGCTTCAGTCTGACCGGACAGCGTGATGTAGACGAAGCATTCGTGCGGAGGTTCAACATGACGCAGCACATTGCCCGCACCGAAAAGCAACTCGGTGCCATTTTGCGCCGGGTACGCAAACAGGCAGGCCTCACCCAGTCAGGTCTTGGAGTGCGTCAGGGAACCGTGTCTCGGCTGGAAGCGGGCGCGCCTGCCATTCAGCTCCGTACCCTCATGGAAGCGTTGGCCGCGCTCAATCTTGAACTGGTCGTCCGTACCCGCTCAAAGGCCAGCCCAACCGATATCGAAGGCATTTTCTGATGGGCCGCCCGCCAGCAAATGCGCCGCTGAACGTATTTGTCAACGCGCGCCTGGCCGGCGTTCTCCGGCGCGAGTCCAGCGGCGCAATAGACTTTCGCTATGATCCGCAATGGCTCTCCTGGGAGTCGACTTTTCCGATCTCTTTGTCGTTGCCGTTGCGCGAGGACCGTTATGTCGGCGCGCCGGTCATCGCCGTGTTCGACAACCTGTTGCCGGACAGTGAACCAATACGCCGACGCCTCGCGGAACGGGTTGGGGCCAATGGAACCGATGCCTACAGCATGCTCGCCGCACTCGGGCATGATTGCGTCGGCGCACTCCAGTTTCTTCCTCAGGATGTCGATCCCGGGCCCGCAGGGAAGATCGAAGGTAAGCCCGTCAGCGAGCGTGACATCACGGCTATCATTCAGAACCTCGCCGCGGCTCCGCTCGGCATGGGCGAGGACGAAGATTTTCGAATCTCCATCGCCGGCGCTCAGGAGAAGACGGCTCTACTGCGCCGCGATGGCAAGTGGTACAAACCGACCGGCACTACGGCGACGACGCATCTCCTGAAGCCGCAGATCAGCCGTCTGCCGAATGGCATCGATCTCTCGAATAGCGTCGAAAACGAATATCTCTGTCTCAAGCTGCTGGCAGCGCTCGGCATACCGGCGGCTAATGTCGAGATCGCCGATTTCGGTGAGCGTCGCACGTTGATCGTCGAGCGCTTCGATCGGCGCTGGACAAACGACAAACGGTTACTTCGCCTTCCGCAGGAAGATTTCTGTCAGGCTCTGTCGGTACCTCCCACCCGGAATATCAATCGGATGGCGGACCCGGGATGAAAGACATCCTGCAGCTCCTCAAAGGCAGCGATGCGCCGACCGAAGATCTCGCCACATTTCTGCGGGCGAGCATTGTGTTCTGGCTCCTCGGCGCTACGGACGGTCATGCCAAAAACTTTAGCCTCTTCCTAAGTCCCGGCGGACGCTTTCGCCTGACTCCGCTCTATGATGTCCTGAGTGCGCAACCGAGCCTTGATGCCGGGCAGATTCAGCGCAAAGCATTCAAACTCGCGATGTCGGTTGGCAAGAATCGTCACTATGCAATGAATGATATCCTGCCACGTCATTTCATACAGATAGCCGAAATCTCGGGCGTCGGCTCTGCTGTGGTCCATGCGATCTTCAAGGACCTCGTCGAAAACTTCGAGCGAACCTTTGTGAAAGTGCAGAAGGCGCTTCCCAAGGGCTTCCACGAAGAATTGACAAATTCGATAAGGGCAGCCGCACTTCACCGCATCGGCCTACTAAGCGATGCGTGACACTTCATTGCAGCCGATGCCCATTTTCCAAGCCGTTACGGCTTACCAATCCTTCCACGGCACAAAACTGGCACAAAAGAACCGCGGTATCATTTCCTCGATGCGGTCCCGGTTGGCACGATCGATGACGCACAGGCCTTGCCGTCCGCTGCGATAGAGCGTCACTTCGCCCGGTGGTAACGGACCAGCGCTGGCCTCCGGTTCTCAAGCAGGCCTCATTCGTGGATGTTAATGCTGCGGTCACGATGATAATCAGCATAGACGGGCTATCATCCGCCGTCTTTATGCTCGATCGGGCTAGGGTGAGACGAATGTCTTAGCCGGGGTTGCCTTGGTGCCATCTCTTACTTCGTTCGGCGCGCTATTCGGAAATCACTGGCGGAGAGGGAGGGATTCGAACCCCCGATAGGCTTGCACCTATGCCGCATTTCGAGTGCGGTGCATTCAACCACTCTGCCACCTCTCCTGAAGGCGCCAAATCGGGGTAGCCCCGTGCGGTCGGGGCGTGTTCTAGGCGAGGATGACGGGCCAGACAAGGCGCGCGGGGCAAAAATCCAGCGCCTCCTCGACGACGCCTTGGTCGTGTGGACGTTACGGACACGCGCCGCCGATCGAATCGAGCATGTTGTCGATTACGGCCACGGCTGCTCCGATGTGAGATGGCCCTCATCGACCTCATCAACAGCAAGCGGACTGGCGAGCCGATCATGGCGCTTCCATCAGTTCGACGACGTTCTCGCCGCCGTGCTGCGCCGCGGCGTTGGTCAGGAAGCGCTCCCGCAAAATCACCGAAGAAGCCAGCAAGGCGATAAGAGACCAGAAGGAAATGCTGATGGCAATTCAAAGCAAGCAACCGAAGAGGCAGCGGCGACCAGAAAGCCGTCGGCACGCCGGCGCAAACTCGAATTTGAACACTGAGATCAATCGCGCGCTGAGTACGATCGACTAGTTCTTAGTTTTCCTGCTGAATGGACGGACATTTCCGTGCGCCCTGGTCAGGCGGGAGCACAACCGGTCTCTCGGCCACCGGCGTCCGCATCGGACTGCCGGCGATGTTCTTTGTCTGACACATGATGGTCGGGCCGTTGGGTTGAATCGTGCAACCGGCGGCCGAGGAAAGTATCAGGTGGCTGGCTGGTCTGAAGGATTTTTACGGACTCGGCGATACGCAGGCGGGCGACTTCAATTGCATCTGCAAGTTCCGCTGCATTCGTTCGATAGATAATTGGGTAACGAGGATAGATCATGATGCCTCTTCGACCGGACTGTCGCGCTTGGCGCGGGAAAATAGGTGAATACCCGCATTGAGAGGTGGAACAGAAGACCCATCAAAGCGAGCCAACCTGAATGATTGCCGCGTTCTGATCATCGAGGACGAGTAATTTCTGGGCGATGACCTCGCCAAAGCGTTTCGGTCGCTCGGCGCTCGCGTGATCGGACCACTCGCCGAACTCAACGATGCGATGGCCACCAGGCAAGACGGTTCCGATGGCGTGGTGATTGATATCGGCCTGCGCGGGGATTCTGCTTATCCGGTCGCGGACGAACGTGCTGCGTCCCGGCAGGCCTCTTGCGCTCATCAACAAAAGGCGCTCTCCCGTTCTGGCCACATTCGTCGATTCAACTGCCGTTTTCTTCAGCTGAGACTAACAGGGTGTAAGTTTCCCATGAGTGAGATTGTGTCGGGTTCGATGCGCGTCTTGATGCGTCGCCGTCAGTCGTGAATAGCCGGTCAGGCCTTACCACGTGGCTGCGTCGGCGGAAACGGAATGGGTCACGCTATCGAGCCTGAAGCGCGCGATGGGCTCCCTGCCTTGACTTCATATTGATCGGCAAGCCTCAAGAGGCGTTGCTTGGTAAACGGATCAGCTTGCTCAGCGATGTCGCGGACCAAGGAGGCACGAGCTCGATAGAAATCCTCATTCATAAAAGACCGAACACTATGGGTCTGCTGGTTATGTATACCGTTTGATTCGCCAGGCGGTCTGTTTCTTTCTGCGATAGTTAAGCCATTTCGATTTCATTCAGCTAACGTGCGCATCAACAACGGCGCCGCGGCTTGCGCATAAGTGAGAGCGCGCCTCACCCATGCTCGTGAAATTGCCCCGCCAAATTGCCGC